>JBFHFG010000129.1:0-7248 GCA_041583815.1 Halovulum sp. | reverse complement strand
GACGTGGTCGTGCTGCCGACCGGCGCCTGGGCCGATTTGCAGGACACGGTGCAGGGGCGGATCTGCGTTCACGGCAACCCGAACGCGGTGACGCTCGACAAGGGCACCTCGGCGCTGGCGCAGGGCAATATCGGCCACACGACGCTGGTCTGGGCCGAGAAATGGACCGATCCGCTACCGGACGTGCGTGCGCTGGATGCGCCCCGCTTCGTGGCGCGGGACTGAGACAGGGAGGACGATTTGCAGGATCTTTGGCTGGGGATCGACGCCGGAACCACCGCGATCAAGGCGGGGGTTTATGATGCAACCGGCACGCGCCTGGCGTTCGGCGAGGCGCCGAGCGAGGTCACCGTCGGCCCCGGCGGGCGGTCCGAGCAGGATATGCAGGCGGTCTGGGCCGGGGTCTGCCGTGCGGTGCGCGCGGCGCTGGACGGCATCGATCCGGCCCGGATCGCCAGTGTCGGCATCGCGGCGCAGGGCGATGGTCTGTGGGCGCTGGACGCGGACCGGCACCCGGTTGGTCCGGCGATCCTGTGGAACGACACCCGTGCCTCGGACGCGGTAGCAGAGCTTTACGATAGCGGTCGGGCCGCGGCGGTCAGCCGCGCCTGCAATACCGCGATCTGGCCCGGCACCGCGGGCACCATCCACCATTGGCTGCTGGCGCACGAGCCCGACCGGGCGGCGAAGATCGACCGGGTGCTTTATTGCGCCGACTGGGTGGGCTTCCGCCTGACCGGGGAACTGGCGACCGATTTCTCGGATGCCTCGATCCCGTTCCTGGACTTCGCGGCGCGGGACTATGACCCGAAGGCGCTGGAGGCGCTGGATTCGGCCTCGCTGGCGTCGAAGCTGTCGCCGCCCCGCGCGGCGGACAGTCGGCTGGGCGTGGTGACGCCCGAAGCGGCGCAGGCGACCGGATTGCCTGAGGGCGTGCCGGTTTCGGTCGGGACGATGGACCTGTCGGCGATGATCGTCGGCATGGGCATGGACCGTGCGGGCGAGACGATGATGATCCTCGGCACCACGGCGGTGGTGAACATCCTGACGGACAGCGTGGAGCCCACAGATCTACCGGTCGGCGCGACCGCTTTTCATGCCAACGGCAAGCTGTTGACGCGGATCCTTGCCCCGACCACGGGCGCCGCGGCCTTCGACTGGTTCTGCGCGCTGCACCCGCAGACGCTGGGGGGCGAGACCCCGGCCGAGATCGCGGGCAAGCTGAACGCGCTGGCCGGTGACGTACCGCCGGGCGCAAACGGCGTCACCTTCCTGCCGTATCTGAACGGCGAACGCGCGCCCTTCGTCGCGCCCAAGGCGCGCGGGTCGTTCTTCGGCCTGTCCGCCGGCAGCACCAAGGCCGACATGGGCCGCGCGGTGATGGAGGGCGCGGCGTTCAGCCTTCGCCATTGCTTCGAGGAAGAGGGCGGCCGCCCCGACAAGCCGGTGCGGTTGACCGGTGGCGGCGCGCGCAATGCGCTGTGGTGCAAGATAATCGCCAACGTGATGCAGGTGCCGATCATTGTCGCCGAGGCTTCGGATCACGGGCTTTGGGGCGCGGCCTGCCTTGGTGCCGCAGCGGCGGGGCAGGGCGATGCCTGCCAGCTTGCCAGGCGCGAAGAGGCGACGCTGCGCTACGACCCGGACCCCACGACGGCCGCCGCCTATGACGCGGCTTTCGCCCGCTATCGCACATTGTCCGACGCCTGCCGGGCGCTGTGGACCTAGGAAGAGGAAAGTTCATGACCGCAACCATGAAGGCCGCTGTTTATCACGCGCTCGACGATATCCAGCTGGAGGAACGCCCGGTGCCGCAGATCGGCCCGGACGAGATCCTGCTCAAAACCCTGGCCTGCGGCCTGTGCGGCGGCGAGACCATGGCCTGGTACAAGAAGGCCGAACCGAAGGTGCTGGGCCACGAGCCGATCGGCGAGGTGGTCGAGGTCGGCGCGCAGGTCACCGACTACAAGATCGGCGACCGACTGTTCATCAACCACCACGTCGGCCGCGTAGACAGCCACCTGTCGCGGCGTGGGCATTTCACCCGCGATCCGTTCTATTCCTCGATGAAGCTCGATCCGGGCGGGGTCTGCGAATACTATCGTGTCACTGCGCAGCACCTACGGATGGATGCGCACAAGCTGCCCGACAGCATCTCGACCGAGGCCGCCGTGACCATTGAGCCGTGGTCCTGCGTGATGTCCGGCCTGAAGGTCTGCAACATCCAGCCCGGCGATACCGTTGCCGTGGTCGGGGCGGGCTTCATGGGACAGGGCTTTGTGCATCTCGCGCCGCTGTTCGGGGCGGGCAAGGTGATCGCGCTGGATTTCTCGGACTGGCGACTGGCCAAGGCGCGCGAGTTCGGTGCGACGCACACGATCAACCCCAAGACCGAAGACGCGGTCGAGGCGCTGCGCGCCGCCAACAATGGCCGTCTGGCCGACACGGTGATCGTGATCGCGCCCTTCCCGCAAGCCTGGGCGCAGGCCGAGGACCTGGTCGAGGTCGGCGGCACCCTGCACCTGGGCGCGCCGCTGGCGCCGGGCACCGATTGGGTGCGTGACGGGGCCAAGGCCTATTTCGACCAGATCACCGTGACCTCGCGCTATTCGTCGGACCACACCGACACCTACAGCTATATCCGCCTGCTGGAAGCGGGACGGATCAAGGCTGACGAGGCGATCTCGCACCGGTTCGACATCGAAGACAGCGCCGAGGCGTTCGAGATGCTGCGCAAGGCCGAGAAGTCCCTGAAGATTGTCGTCTATCCCCACGGCATCCCCGAGGAGAAGAAGAATGCTTGAAGCGCTGAAGGAAGAGGTCTGCGAGCAGAACCATGAATTGCCGGCGAACGGGCTAGTTGTCGGCTCGGGCGGCAATGTTTCGGGGCGCGACCCCGAGTCCGGGCTGGTCGTCATAAAGCCCTCGGGGGTGAAGTTCAAGAAGCTGACGCCGGAAACGATGGTGGTCGTGGACATGGATGGCAACGTGATCGAGGGGCAGATGAAGCCGTCGGTCGATACCGGCCTGCATCTTTATGTCTACAAGGCGCGGCCCGACGTGTTCGGCATCGCCCACACTCATTCGCCCTATGCCAGCAGCTTTGCCGCGCGGGGTGAACGGATCCCCGCGGTGCTGACGCCGATCACCCACATGCTGGGCCGTGATGTGCCCTGTTCGCGCTATGCCACGCCGGGCGAGGTTGATACGGGGCAGGCCGTTGTCGAGGCCGCGGACGGTGGTTATGCTGCGCTGGTCAAGGCGCATGGGGTATTCACCATGGGCAAATCCGCGACCGAGGCGACCTCGATCGCCATGTACCTGGAGGAGGCGGCGATGACCACGCATCTGGCAATGACCCGAGGCCCGGTCGAAGAGCTTCCGCAGGAAGAAATCGACCGCTGCTTCAACTGGTTCCGGCAGAACTACGGACAGTCCGGGCAGAAGAAGGTCACCGCCTGACATGGCGCGCGACGAAAGTGCCGCGTCCCCTTTCAGCGACAAGGATGCCCTGCTGGCGAATGTGGCGCTGCTTTACTATGGCGAGGGGCTGACGCAGAGCGAGATCGCCAAGCGGCTGGCTGTCTCGCGCCCGACGGTGGTGAACATGCTGCGCGAAAGCCGCGAGCGGGGCATCGTCGAGATCCGCGTGGACGGCGAGGTGCTGGCGTCCTCGACGCTATCGCGGCAGCTTTGCGCGAAGTTCGGGCTTCAGGACGCCTATGTCTCGCGCAGCCGCGCGGGCGAGGCGCCGGAGCGGGCGGAAAGCCTGGCGCAATTGGCGCGCGTTGCCGCGATGGCGGTGTTGGACGTGGTGCGCCCCGGCGATACCGTGGGCGTCGCCTGGGGTGAGACGATCAAGGCCGTGGCCGAGGCGATGCCGCGTCAGCCGGTGGACGGGGTGACCGTGTGCCAGCTGATAGGCTCGATGGTGTCGGACAGGGTCGCCGCATCCGAGGATTGCGCGATCCGTATCGCCAATAACCTGAACGCCGACTGCTACACGCTGCACGCGCCCGCGGTGCTGTCGTCGGCCGCGCTGGCCGACAGCCTGCGGGCCGAGCCGACCATCGCCTCGCAACTCAACCGGTTGGAGGCACTGGACGTCGCGATCTACTCGATCGGCAATACCGCGCCCAGCACGCACCTGATCGCCGCCGGAATCGCCGACGAGGCCCAGGTCGCGCAGGCGATCGAGGCGGGCGCGCGCGGGATCGTCTGCTGTCGCTACATCGACGCCAGGGGGCAGGCCATCGACCTGCCGCCCAACGACCGGGTCATCGCGGTGGAGGTCGACCATTTGCGACAGGCCGACCGCAAGCTTGTGGTGATCGCCGGGCAGGACCGGCTGGATGCGGCGCTGGCGATCCTGAACGGCGGGCTGGCCACGCACCTGTGCGTGGACGAGCCATTGGCGCAGGCGCTACTGGCAGACAGCTGACATCGGAGTTTGCCGATTCCCTGCTCCTGCATCCCGTGCGGGGCTGTAAGCCATTGCGCGGTAGGGATAATCTGCACGTATTGCTAAAAGACAAAATAATTGACATTTGTAAAATTCAGAGGATACTCGATAGCCACAAGCAAGCGGGCCGGGGTCCGCAGGTCGGGGCAAACCCGGCCTCACCAGAGGAGGAAATGATGTCCAATCCCAAAGGCACTACCCTGTCGCGTCGCGGCCTGCTGAAAGGCGGTGTCGCTGCGGCCACGGCCCTTGCCGCGCCGAACTTCTTCATCGGCAAGGCGCATGCTGCAAACGAGACCCTGAAGATCGGTATCATCCCGGCCTATTCCTTCGGAATCTACTGGCTGGTGCAGGACCAGGGATTTGCCCCGGGCGTGGACATGGAGTTCAGCGTCTTCCCGTCGGGTCCGCCCGCGATCGAGGCGATGGTCGGCGGTTCGGTCGATGCGATCACCGTCGGTTCGGTCCCGCCGCTGGCGGCAATGGCCCGCAAGGTCGCCGACTTCCGCGAGATCTCGATCTGTGGCGATGCCTCGGGCCTGTTCACCATCGTCGGCAAGCCGGGGATGCAGTCGCTGGCCGACCTTGAAGGCAAGCGCGTCGCGGTGACCTCGGGGTCGAATTTCGACTTCTTCCTGGACACGGTGCTTAAGTCCGAGGGCTTGCAGGACATGCCGATGACCCGCATCAACATGGAGCCGATCGATGCGCAGGCCGCGCTGATCGCAGGCGCCGTGGATGCGACCGTGCCGCTGGCCACTTCGCGCAAGCTGATCTTCGACAAGCTGCCGGGGGCCGCGATGCTGGCCGAGGGTGCCTCGATGCCAATCGAAAGCCGGCCCAGCATCATGGACGTGTTCATGACCACCCAGCAGGTGCTCGACGCCAAGGAAGATGCGCTGCGCCAGGTCGTCGCCGCCTTCCATGACCAGGGTGTCGGCATGCTGCGCGACGATAACGCCGAGGTCGTCAATCGTATGGTCGCCTGGCAGGAAACCATCGGCCGCGCCGGTGTGAAGGCCGACGACGTCGAGCCGCTGCTCAACAACTACTTCTACTTCAACACCGCCGAGATCAAGGACGTGTACGCAAAGGGCATCCTGAACGACTCGCTGCGGGTGCAATCGGAATTCCTGGTGGCCAACGACAAGATCCCCTCCGTGCCGGATCTTGATGCGCTGGTTTCCGACCAGATCGTGAAGCAGCTCTGATCCCATGCCGCTGAAGACCATACTCACATCGAGACGCCTGATCCTGGGCGTCTTGTCCGTGGCGACGGTGATCCTGGCCTATGTCTGGATCACCAACCAGCCCGACAACAACCCCGCGCTGCTGCCGCCCATCCGCGACATCGCGCAGTCCTTCGTGACCAACCTGACCACGGGCAACCTGCTGACGGCGCTCGGGGCCAGCCTGTTCCGCATCGCCATGGGCTTTGCCATCGGCACGACGCTGGCGTTGGCGCTGGGCTGTCTCATCGGCTGGTACCGCAATGTCGAGTACATCTTCGATCCGCTGATCGAGGCGGTGCGCCCGATCCCGCCGCTGGCCTATATCCCGATCATCATCATCTGGTTCGGAATCGGCGAGTTCAGCCGGGTCCTGATCATCACCATCGCCTGTTTCATGGTCTGCGTGGTCAACGTGATCGCGGGCATGAAGAACGTGCCGCAGGTCTATGTCGATGCCGCCTCGACCATGGGGGCGACCCGGTTCCAGGTGTTCCGCACCGTGGCGGTTCCGGCGGCGACACCCTTCATCATCACCGGCTACCGGATCGCGCTGGCCGCCGCCTGGACGACGCTGGTCGCCTCGGAACTGCTGGCGGCACAGAACGGCCTGGGCTTCCTGTTGCAAGAGGGCCGGCGCTATTTCCTGACGGACCAGGTCATGATGATCATCATCATCATCGGCGCCTGCGCATTCATCATGGACCGCATCTTCCGCAAGATCCAGGCGCGGCTGATGCAGTGGTCGGAGGCTCGCGAGTAATGCCCGAAATCATCGTCGATCACCTGACACACACGTTCGGCAAGGGCACGCCCGATGCGCTGACCGTGCTGGACGACATCAACCTGACTTTCGAGTCCGGCAGCTTCAACGCGATCGTCGGCACCTCGGGGTGCGGCAAGTCCACGCTGCTCAAGATGATGGCGGGCCTGTTCGACCCGTCGGACGGCCGGATGACGCTGGACGGCGACGTGATCCGCGGCACCGACCGCCGGCGCGGTATGGTGTTCCAGCAGGATGCGGTCTTTCCCTGGATGACTGTTGCCAAGAACATCAGCTATGGCCCGCGCCTGCGCGGCGCCAGCACGGCCGAACAGCGCGAGATCGAATCCAAGTGGACCGAGATGGTCGGCCTGAAGGGCTTCGAGGACCGCTGGCCGCGCGAACTGTCCGGCGGCATGCGCAAGCGCGTCGACATCGGCCGGGTCTATGCCAACGACCCCGACGTGCTGCTGATGGACGAGCCATTCGGCGCACTGGACGCCCAGACCAAGGAGCGGATGCAGTCCGACCTTCTGGAGGCCTGGGGCAAGTCGCGCAAGACCGTGATCTTCGTGACCCACGACCTGGAAGAGGCGATCTTCCTCGCCGACAAGATCGTGGTGATGTCTGCCCGCCCGGGCCGTGTCCGCCATATCGAAGAGGTCAGCCTGCCGCGCCCCCGCACCGACGAGATGCGCCTGACCGACCAGTTCATCGCCATCAAACGCCGCCTGTGGGAAATGCTAGACCACTAGGTCAAGCGGACAATGCCCGGCGCCCTTACCCCCATACGG
>JBFHFG010000128.1:0-7264 GCA_041583815.1 Halovulum sp. | reverse complement strand
CCCGGAACTGTGGGCGGTGGCGGCGTAACCCGCGTCGGCTCGGGCAACCTGTTCATGAACCATGTCCACGTCGGCCATGACTGTATCGTCGGCGACGGCGGCATCTTCGCCAATGCCGCCACCCTGGGCGGCCATGTCACGGTTGGGGATCGCGCCGTCATCGGGGGTCTGGCCGCGGTACACCAGAACTGCCGGATCGGGGCCGGTGCCATGATCGGCGGTCTTGCCGGTATCGCGGCCGACGTCATCCCGTATGGCACCGCGCTTGGGGAACGTGCACGTCTTGCGGGCCTGAACCTGGTCGGCCTGAAGCGCCGCGGCGCGGCGAAAGACGACATCAATGGCTTGCGCGCTGCCTATGCCGCGCTGTTCCAGACCGAGGGCACGCTGACTGAACGTGCGGAGGCTGTCGCCAAGGCGCACGGCGACAACCCGCTGGTGGCTGAAGTGCTTGAATTCATCACCGATGGATCGTCGCGTCACCTGACGACCCCGGGCTGAGACAGCACAATGCCTGCAACACTGGCCAGACAACCCGAACCGGCGGGGGCGCTTGCGATCGTCGCCGGGACCGGGGAACTGCCGCGGATGCTGGCTGAGGAATGCCAGCGCCGCAACCGCCCGTACCAACTGGTAATCTTCGAGGGGATCCGGCTCGACTGGGTCGAGTCGCATCCGGTGATCCCGGCGGTGTTCGAGAAACCTGGTAAGCTGTTCTCGGCATTGCGCCGCGCGGGCTGCAAGCAGGTTACCTTCGCCGGTGGCGTCCGGCGGCCACGGCTCAGCCCGATGCGCTTCGACCTCAAGGCGATCCGCCTGGCGCCGCTGTTGTTCAGGGCAATGCGCTCGGGCGATGATGCGGCGCTGCGGATCGTGACCGAGATCTTCGAGGCCGAAGGACTGAGCATCGTCGGCGCGCACAAGCTGCTGTCGCACCTGATCGCGCGGCCCGGCGTGCCGACCCGCGCGCAGCCCACCGATGCCGACCGCCAGGACGCCGCGCGCGCCGCCGCCATCGTGCAGGCGCTGGGGCAGATCGACGTGGGGCAGGGTGCTGTGGTGGCGCAGGGCATCTGCCTTGCCACCGAAAGCATCCAGGGCACCGACGCGATGCTGGATTTCGTCGCGCGCACCGGTTCCCCGTTCCGCCCCGACCCCGAGGGCGCGAAGGGCATTCTGCTCAAGGCGCCCAAGCCGGGTCAGGACTGGCGCACCGATCTGCCGGCCATCGGCCCCCAGACGATCAGTTCGGCCCACGCGGCGGGCCTGGCGGGGGTCGTCGTGCAGGCGGGCGGCGTGTTGATCCTGGGCGAAGCCGAAACCGTGACGCGTGCCGACGACTTGGGCCTGTTTCTCTGGGTCCGGGAGCCGTGACCGCGCCGCACCTGTTCATCATCGCGGGCGAGCCGTCGGGGGACCGTCTGGGCGCCGCGCTGATGGCGGGGCTGAAGGCGGAAACCGGCGGTCAGGTCCGGTTCAGCGGCATCGGCGGCCCGCTGATGGAAGGCGAGGGGCTGCGCAGCCAGTTCCCGATGGACCGCCTGTCCGTCATGGGCCTGACCGAGGTGCTGCCGCGCCTGCCGGAACTGCTGCGCCTGATCCGGCAAACCGGCGAGGCCGTGGCGCAGGCCGCACCGGATGCACTAATCACCATCGACAGTCCGGATTTCTGCCTGCGGGTGGCGAAACGCGCCCGCGCGGCACGCCCGGACCTGCGTACGATCCACTACGTAGCCCCGTCGGTCTGGGCGTGGCGGCCGGGTCGCGCGGGCAAGATGGCGAAGGTCATAGACCACGTGCTGGCGCTGCTGCCGTTCGAGCCGCCCTATATGACCGCCGCGGGGATGAGTTGCGACTTCGTCGGTCACCCGGTGATCGAGACGTCGCCGGTATCCGATCCCGAGGCCGCCGCGTTTCGCGAAGCTCACGGCATCGCCGCCGACGTGCCCCTCCTTTGCGTGCTGCCTGGGTCCCGCGCGGGCGAGGTTTCGCGCCACGGTGCGTTGTTCCGCGAGGTGCTGGACCGGCTGACCGCCGCG
Organism: Halovulum sp.; assembly: GCA_041583815.1. Taxonomy (GTDB): domain Bacteria; phylum Pseudomonadota; class Alphaproteobacteria; order Rhodobacterales; family Rhodobacteraceae; genus Halovulum. Next base: position 5,225 of record JBFHFG010000128.1, on the reverse strand, counting down.
CGCCCCGGCCTGCGGGCGGTGATTCCGACGGTCTCAACCCGCGCCGACGCGGTGCGGGACCTGTTCGGGAGTGCGCCATCCGCGCCGGTAATCCTTGATCCCACGGGGCTTCCGGGCGCCGATGCCGAGACCCGCAAGCGCCACGCGTTCGCCGCCTCGACCGCCGCGCTGGCGGTGTCGGGCACGATATCGCTTGAACTGGCCTTCGCGCGCACGCCGATGATCGTCGCCTACCGCGCCAGCGCGATCAGCGCTTTTCTTGCCAAGCGGCTGGTCAAGGTCCGCCATGCCTCGCTGGTCAACATCCTGGAGGATCGGGCGATCATCCCGGAATACCTGTTCGAGCAGGCCACGGCGGATGCGCTGACGCAGGCAACCGGTGCGCTACTGGATGACCCGGCGGCGCGGGAAACGCAGGTCGACGGCTTTGCCGAGGCGATGCATGCACTGGGGCAGGGCGGTGACCCGCCGGGCCTGAGGGCGGCCCGGTCGGTGCTTTCGGTCATTCGGTGAAGTCGGCCTCGACCGCGCCAGTTGCGTCTTTCAGGACATGTGGCGCGATTTCGAATACGTGGTGCGGCGTACCCGCGGCGGCCCAGACCGTCGCATAGGTCAGCACCTTCGGATCCAGCCATGTGCGCAACGGGGTCTTGTGCCCGAAGGGTGAGACGCCCCCGATGGCAAAGCCCGTCACCGTGCGAATGCTGGCGGCGTCGGCCTTTTCCAGTTCCATTTCAGCCACTTGCGCGGCCTTTTCCATGCTGACGCGGTTGCCGCCGGCGGTCAGGAACAGCACATGCTCGCCATTGTCGGGGTTGCGCAGCACGATGGATTTCACGATCTGGTCGGGTGTGGTGCCAACCGCATCTGCGGCCGCCTGCGCTGTCAGCGTGCCCGCCTCCAGCCGAACGGCTTCGATCTTCAGGCCGCGCGCCTCGGCATCGGCCAGCACGCGTTTCAATGATTTGCTCATGGAATGAAAAGGGCCGGCGCAAAGGCCGGCCCGTCTGTCTTAGCGGTTGGTAACGTCCACGTAGTCGCGCTGCGGCGCGCCCGTGTACAGCTGGCGCGGACGACCGATCTTCTGGCTGGGATCGGCAATCATCTCTTTCCACTGCGAGATCCAGCCGGCGGTACGAGCCAGCGCGAAGATCGGCGTGAACATCGAGGTCGGGAAGCCCATCGCGTCCAGGATGATGCCCGAGTAGAAATCGACGTTCGGGTACAGCTTCTTCTCGATGAAGTACGGGTCGGTCAGCGCGATCCGCTCCAGCTCCTGCGCGACCTGCAGGGTGGGGTTGTTCTCGATCCCGAGCAGATCCAGAACCTCGTCGGCGGACTGCTTCATGACCTTCGCGCGCGGGTCGAAGTTCTTGTAGACCCGGTGGCCGAAGCCCATCAGGCGGAAGGGATCGTTCTTGTCCTTTGCGCGCTCGATGTACTCGGGGATGCGGTCGACCGAACCGATCTCGCGCAGCATTTCCAGGCAGGCCTGGTTCGCGCCGCCGTGGGCCGGACCCCAGAGACAGGCGACACCGGCCGCGATGCAGGCGAACGGGTTGGCCTGCGACGAACCGGCCAGCCGGACGGTCGAGGTCGAAGCGTTCTGTTCGTGGTCGGCGTGGAGGGTGAAGATCCGGTCCATGGCCTTCGCCAGCGCCGGCTCGACCTTGTACTCCTCGGCCGGAACCGCAAAGCACATGTGCAGGAAGTTTTCGGCGTAGTTAAGGTCGTTGCGCGGGTACACGAACGGCTGGCCGACGTGGTACTTGTAGGCCCAGGCACAGATCGTCGGCATTTTCGCGATCAGGCGGATCGTCGCGACTTCGCGCTGCCAGTCGTCGAAAATGTCGGTCGAGTCGTGGTAGAAGGCCGACATCGCGCCAACCACGCCGCAGACCACCGCCATCGGGTGCGCATCGCGCCGGAAGCCGCGATAGAAGTTCGTCATCTGCTCGTGCAGCATGGTGTGGCGGGTAACGCGACCCTCGAAATCCTCCATCTGCTCGCCTGTCGGCAATTCGCCGTAGATCAGCAGGTAGCAGACTTCCAGAAAGTGGGATTTCTCGGCCAGCTGATCGATCGGGTAACCGCGGTACAGCAGCTCGCCCTTGTCGCCGTCGATATAGGTGATCGCGCTTTCACACGACGCGGTCGAGGTGAAGCCCGGGTCATAGGTGAACACGTCGCCCTGCGCATAGAGCTTGCGGATGTCGATCACGTCCGGCCCCAGCGTGGGGCTGGCCATTGGCAACTCGAGTGTCTTGTCGCCGAATGTGAGGGTCGCCGAAGCGCCTGTGTCCTTGGCCATGGTGATATCCTTGTCTGCGGGCGCCATGCCCGGTCGGGCGGCGCGGATTTCCCGGTAGACCGGCGTTCAGCCGGTCGCATCCGCCAGGCGAGCCAGCGTCTCCTCCTTGCCGATCACACCCATCACGTCGAACACGCTGGGAGAGATCGTACGGCCCGTCAAAGCCGCCCGCAGAGGTTGCGCCACCTTGCCAAGCTTCAGCCCTTCCTGTTCGGCGAACTCACGAATTTCCGCCTCCAGAATGTGCTGCTCCCAGCTAGCATTTCGCAGTCGCTCAGTCAATCTGCTCAGCATACCACGGGATACCGTGTTCAGCTGCTTGGCCGCTTTTTCGTCCGGTTCGAACGGGCGGCTGCCAAGGATAAAGTGCGCCATCTCAAGAAGTTCCGGCAGGGTCTTCGCCCGCTCGCGCAACCCGGCGCCCGCATCGCGAAGTTGTGTGACCTGCGCGTCATTCGGCTGATCAAGCTGTTGCGATGCAGCAAAGGACAGGATCTCGGCGACCATTTCTTCGTCGTTCATCGCGCGGATGTGCTGACCGGACAGGTTTTCCAGTTTCTTGAAGTCGAATCGAGCTGGCGATGTCCCGATGTGCTCCAGCGAGAACCACTCGATCGCCTGCTCGTCGGTGAAGAATTCGTCGTCGCCGTGGCTCCAGCCCAGGCGGGCAAGATAGTTGCGCATGGCGCGCGCCGGATACCCCATGTCGCGGTATGCCTCGACCCCCAGCGCGCCGTGACGCTTGCTGAGTTTCGCACCGTCCGGGCCGTGGATCAGCGGGATGTGCGCGAATACCGGGGTGTCCCACCCGGCGGCCTGGTAGATCAGCGTCTGCCGCGCCGCATTGGTCAGGTGGTCGTCGCCGCGGATCACGTGAGTCACGCCCATGTCGTGATCATCCACGACCACCGCCAGCATGTAGGTCGGCGTCCCGTCCGAGCGCAGCAGGATCAGGTCGTCCAGCGTCTCGTTTTTCCAGGTCACGGTGCCCTGCACCCGGTCCTCGACAACGGTTTCGCCGTCGCGCGGGGCCTTCAGTCGCACGACATAGGGCGTACCTTCGGGGGCATTGCCCCCGTCGCGCCAGGGCGACCGGAACAACGGCGGCCGACCGGCAGCCTTTTCGGCCTCGCGGAAGGCGTCGATTTCTTCCTTGGACGCGTAGCACCGGTATGCGGTGCCGTCGTCGACCATTTTCTGCGCCACTTCGGCGTGGCGGTCGGCGCGCGAGGCCTGGCTGACCGGATCGCCGTCCCAATCCAGGCCCAGCCATGCCAGACCGTCCAGAATCGCCTGCGTCGCCTCGGGGGTCGACCGGGCGCGGTCGGTATCCTCGATCCGCAGCAGGAAGGTGCCGCCCTGGTTGCGGGCATAAAGCCAGTTGAACAGCGCCGTACGCGCGCCGCCGATGTGCAGGAAGCCCGTCGGGGACGGCGCGAACCGGGTGACAACCGCGTCAGAACCCATGTGCTTAACCTCTTGGAAACCATGTCGGGGGAAGTGTCTGGGCACTGTCTAGGTCTTGAGGCGAGGGGTGACAAGAGTGCGGCTGATCCAATGGCTCGCCGCTCAGGCCGAGGCGCAGCGGCACATGGGCCTGTTGTGGGCACCCGTTGCACTTGGCACCGGGATCGCTGGCTATTTCGCATTGCCCGTCGAACCATCCGCTGCGCTGGCCTGGGGGCTGGGTGCGACGGCACTGGCCGGGGCCGCGATGTTGGCCGTGTTCCGCCGTGGCGGGCTGCTGATGCTGCTGACGCTATGCCTGCTGGGCGGCGCTGTCGCCGAGCTGCACACCGACCGGCTGGCCGCGCCGGTGCTGGAGCGTATCCACTTCGGCCCGGTGGTCGGCCGTATCGTCGGTTTTGACCGCTCGCAGGGCAATCGGCTGCGCTTGCTGCTCGACCAGGTGCACCTACCCGGGATTGCCGCAGAGCGGACGCCCCGGCGCGTCCGCGTAGTGCTTGGCGGGGAACCTGACCCCGTGGTTGCGCAACCGGGCGCTCGGGTGATGATGCGCGCACGCCTGACCCCGCCGCCCGAACCGGTCGAGCCGGGGGGCTTCGACTTCCGCCGCTGGGCCTGGTTCCTGCGTCTCGGCGCAATCGGCTATACGGCGGAACCGGTGGTCCTGGCCGAACCCCATCCCGGCGGGTTGGCAGGCGTGCCGTTATTGACTCTCCGGATGCGGCTGGCCGACGCGATCCGCGCGCAGATGCCCGCGCGCAGCGGCGGGTTTGCCGCCGCGATCCTGACCGGCGACCGTTCGACCGTGGACCCGGAAGACCTGGTGGGGTTGCGGGCCTCGAACCTGGCGCATCTTCTGGCGATCTCGGGGTTGCACATGGGGTTGCTGACCGGTGTGATCTTCGCCGGTCTGCGGATTGGCCTGGCGCTGGTGCCGGGGATCGCGCTGCGCCTGCCGGTCAAGAAGATCGCCGCCATTGCTGCGCTGCTGGCGGGCGTCGGCTACCTGGCGCTGTCGGGGGCCAGTATCGCGACGCAGCGCGCGTTCATCATGGCGGCGACGATCTTCGGTGCGGTGCTGGTGGATCGTCCGGCGCTGACCCTGCGGGCGGTCGCGCTGGCCGCGATCATCGTTCTGATCTGGAACCCGGTCAGCCTGCTGGGGCCGGGGTTCCAGATGTCCTTCGCAGCGACCACTGCACTGATCGCGGTCTATGACTGGCTGCGGCGGTTCGCCTGGTGGCAGGCGCTATCGCAGGGGGGCTGGCGCTGGGGGCGCGCCGCGGCGGCGCTGGTGATGACCTCGGGCGTGGCGGGGCTGGCGACCGCGCCGTATTCCGCGTTCCATTTCAACCAGCTCGCGCAGTACGGTTTGCTTGCCAACATCCTCGCCGTGCCGGCGATGGGTTTGCTGGTCATGCCCGCGGCCCTGCTTGCGCTGGTGTTG
>JBFHFG010000127.1:0-7298 GCA_041583815.1 Halovulum sp. | reverse complement strand
GATCCTCAAGCGAGACGTCGTTGCCGTTGGGTGATTCGGACGCGAAGGCAGTCGTCGCCGCGACACGATACCGGGCACTGGTGTCGCTGTCGGTCAAATGGCCCGGACGCGTCGCACGAAGGGCGGTTTCCGGCGTATTTTCCCCGTAAACCTCTGAAAAAGCATCGATATCCTTGGCACGGTAGCCGGGGGTATCCGCGTTCGCGATATTCTGTGCAATCACGGATTGCCGCGCCGCCGCGTGGTCGGACAGGCCCCGCGCAAGGCCGATAATGCTCAGATTCAAGTCCATGACGGGTTTCTCCCTATCTGGTGGCAAGACCTCCTTAAGGGCCGATGGTTGATAAAGCGTTGTAGTTGAACAGGTCGCAGGTCCCATGACGTCACCATTGGAAACCCTCTCCCAGGAATTCGCTCGCACGCCACTGTCCCGGCGGCACGGGCGTATCGCCGCCATCCGCCCCGGCTCGATCGACGTGACCGGCCTGGGCCCCTCCGTTCGCGTAGGCGACCGGTTGGCCTTTCCCGACGGTGCCGCTATCGGCGAGGTGATCGCCCTTGACGCGACGACCGCGCGGGCGATGACCTACCAAGACTGCACGGGCATCGGCGCCCGACAGGAGGTTATGCTGGAGCCCGAGCCGGAGTTCCGCCCCTCAGCCGACTGGCAGGGCCGGATAATAGATGCGATGGGCGCACCGCTCGACGGCCGCCCGCTGCAATACGGGTCCGCGCCATGCCCGATTCGCGCGGCGCCGCCGCCGGCAGCGCGGCGCAGGGCGATGGGCCCGCGCATGCGCACGGGGGTCGCCGCGTTGGACACGATGTTGCCGCTGGTGCGCGGTCAGCGAATCGGCGTGTTTGCAGGGTCCGGCGTCGGCAAATCTACCCTGTTGGCCAGCATCGCCCGCGAGGCCGAGGCCGACCGCGTGGTACTGGCCCTGATAGGCGAGCGCGGGCGTGAACTGCGACATTTCACCGACCACGTCCTCGGGGCGCGCGGGCTGGCGCGTTCAGTTGTCGTGGCGGCAACATCGGACCAATCGCCGCTGATCAAGCGGCGGGCGGCGTGGTCCGCGATGGCGGTGGCCGAGTACTTCCGCGACCGTGGCGAACACGTGTTGCTGATCGTCGACTCGCTGACCCGAATGGCCGAAGCGCACCGCGAAGTCGCGCTGACCGCTGGAGAACCGGCAAGCCTGCGCGCATTTCCCCCATCTACCGGCGGAATGATCGCGGCCCTTGCCGAACGCGCCGGCCCGGGAACCGATGCTCAGGGCGACATCACTGCGGTCTTCTCGGTTCTGGTCGCGGGGTCCGACATGGAAGAACCGGTCGCCGACATGACCCGCGGCGTGCTGGACGGCCACGTCGTCCTGGATCGCGAGATTGCAGAGCGTGGCCGGTTCCCCGCGATCGACGTGCGCAGATCCGTTTCGCGCAGCCTGCCCGACGCGGCAACGGCGCGGGAAAACACCCTGATCGCACTCGCACGCCGGGTGCTCGGCACCTACGAGGCCGCCGCACCAATGGTGCAGGCCGGACTTTACACTCCCGGCGCGGATCCGGATCTCGACGCGGCATTGCGAATCTGGCCGAGACTGGACGAGCTGTTTTCCCGGACTGGCGTACCTTCGGTTGTCGAGGCGTTCGCCGAACTGGGCAAGGCGCTGGACCTGGAGGAACCGTCGGAGAGCGGCCCGGCCCGGAACACCTGATGAATGTTGGCTTGCACCGCGGCCGTCCAGCGTCGTGCTGCAGGGCGAAACTGCGGCCCGCCCTTCGCAGCGCGGATTTCGCCGGATGGTCGGATCTAGCCTGCCGCCGACAGGATCAGGTTCGTCAGCCCGACGCTACCGCTGTTGGCCGATTGCAGCAACGTCAGGGCAGCCATGCCCGGCGCACCCGCCGAGGGGCCGGCTTCTGCCTGGGTGCGCACAAGATATCGACTGATCATCTGCTCGACTGCCTCGGGGCCCCGAAAGGCCGCGACAGAAGAAGTACCGAACATCTGGCTCGTCTTGTCCTCGAGCATTTCGCGCTGCCGGTCCACATCCAGCCCCGCGAACGAGCTCGGCAATCCGAAGGCCGCTTCGACGACCGCGCGTACCGGCTGGTTACCCAGCACCTGATACCACTGCGTCCCGCTGGAACTGTCCGAAGCCGCGGCTGCGTAATCCGCGATCTCGCGGCGAAAGGTCATGGCCAGGCGCATCGATTCGTCGGCGTTGCCGACCGCGATCTCGAATTGCCGCTCCTTGAACTGCGCGACGATCTCCTGGCCGAACCCGGCCCGCGAGACGTTCGGCCCCCCAAGATCCCCAAACCCGAATGCCTTCGAGAACGCCTGGTATCTCGGGTCGACGAACTTGTTCGCCAGGCTTTCCAGGTCATCGGTCCCTTCGGCCAGCATCTTTTCCAGAAACGCGGTCTTGTAGAGCTCATCGTCCAGTCCGAAAGCCCCAAGCGCGACCGCCAGCAGCCGCCGATCCGACACCAGTTCCTTGGCGCTGCCAATGTCCGCAATATTTTCCAGGAAGTACTCAGTCTCGCGGGTCAGCTGGGCATTGGTGTCAAAGGTCTGGCGCTGGGCGGTCTCGGTGCGTTCAAGAAAACGCCAGCCGGCAACGCCTGACAAGGGAACCACCGGCTGGAACATCACGCCGATCCCTGCGTTGCGTGGTTCAGCAGAACCTGTTCGCGGCTCAACAGGGCGCGCAGCGACTTCAAGGCCGGATAGAACCGCAGGGCGGAGGCCGACTCGGCCGCAATGCGCAACTGTTCGGCGCTGTCGGGGTCGCAGAACACGAAGCGCAACTGCTCGATCCCGCGCAGCAGCTGATCCCGCGCCTCGCCCGGTTCGGCCTCGCCGGCCAGAACCATCTGGGCGATATAGCAAACCCGCGTCACCGGGGTTTTCACATCCTGCGGATGAATGGCATCCCGCAGGCGAAGCACGTTCGCATCGCGGCTGAGGACATTGAGCCGGGTGCGGCGATCGCCGTTCTCCATCACGACGCCATTGATCATCACCCGCTCGCGCGGCCCCAGTTTCAGAACCAGCCCGGTCACCTGTCGGCCCCCGCGCCCGGGCGCAGACCGCGCATCATCGCCGTATTGATCTCGACCAGTACATCCGCCGTTTCGGTCTCCTGCAGCACCTTGGCCGAATGTCCGCGAACAAACTCGGCAAGGTTAAAGATCTGGGCCCTCAACGGCGCGGGAAGCTCATTCGCATCGTCGGCCACGCCCGCGGCCAGCATGATCCACAGCTTCTGGTTCAGGTAGATCGCCTCGGCCAGCTTGGGAAACTGGTCGTGCTTTCCGGCATGCGCGGCAATCCGGCGTGTCGCCTCGGCGAAGGCGCGGTACTCGGTGTCTCGCGGTTGCGGCGCTATCGCAGAGACATTGGCATAGGCCGATCGTGCAAGCGCGTCGGTATTCAACATGCGCCATCCTTTCATGTACTCGGTTCGAACGTCGCCGTGTCAGGCGAAGCGGGGATCGACGCCGGGGGGCGAGGCGGACCCGCCCCCCGGTCTTGCCGTTACCGGAACAGAGACAGGATGTTCTGCGGCGCCTGGTTGGCAATCGACAGCGACTGGATCCCCAGCTGCTGCTGCACCTGCAGCGCCTGGAGCCGCGCCGAGGCCTCTTCCATGTTGGCGTCGACCAGCGCACCGATCCCCGACTTCAACGAGTCGCTCAGCTGCCCGATGAAATCGGACTGGATCTCGATCCGGCCCTGGACCGAGCCGAACTGCGCAGCCGCATCGACCGCGGTCTGGATCAGCGATTCGATGTCGGTCAGCGCCTGTTCAGCGCCCTCGTCGGTGGTCACGTCCATCGACCCCAGCGCCAGCAGACCGCCGTCCTGGGTGCCATCGAGTGCTTCGGCGATGTTGACGGTTACCGTATCGCCAGCCGCCGCCGTACCGCCGACCGAGATCGTCAGCGTACCTGCCCCGGTATTCGCCGCGACAGTGACCTCGGACGAGTCCTGATCGGTCAGGAACGTGTTGATCTGCCCGGCAAGGTTGGTCACCACGTCCGCAGCCGTATCACCATCGACGGCCACATACTCGAAGTTCTGAAGCGTGGTGCCGATATCCGCGGCCAGGGCACCCTGCATCGAGACGCGATAGCTGGCCCCGTCCGCGACGCCGGCATCGGTGATCGTGATCACGGCGCTCGCCGAGGCGTTGCCCGCAAGGGCGCTGCCGACGTTGCCATCGCCGGTCAACAGGTCGCCCGCGCTGGCGACGGCGGTGGCACCAAATGTCCCAGCCGAGGTGGTCAGATCCTGGCGCGCCACGGTGATGCTGGATTGCGCCACCGAACCGTCCGTGCTCCGGTCGAGCGAGGACAGGACCGACACGCTCTGGCTACCGGACAGCAGGTTCAGGCCGTTGAACTGCGCCGCACCGGTGATCGAGGTGATCTGGTCGCGCAGGGCATCGATGTCGGTCTGGATCTTGTCGCGGTCGACATTCTCTTCCTGTGCCGAGACGACCTTGCCTTTCACCTGGTTCAGCAGCTCGGTGACCTGCTCGGCGGCGTTCCGGGCGACGGCAACGGTCGAGCTGCCCAGCGCCAGGGATTCCGAGATAGCCTCGAAGCCCGCGACGTCCGAACGCATGACAGTCGAGATTGCCCAGATCGCCGAGTTGTCTTTCGCCGAGGCGATACTCATCCCGGTCGAGATCTCGTTCTGGGTCGTCGCCATGTTCTTGTTGATGGTGTTCAGGGTCTGCAGCGCAACCATCGCGCCGTTGTTGGTCAGAATGCTGGACATGTTGTTCCTCAGTCAGCTGGGGCGCTTTCGGCGCCCGATTGAAAGGCGGCCATGGATGTGGCCGGTCCGCCATTCTGGCGCCTGCGGCATGGGCATTTTGCCGTCGCCGCGCCAACCCCTCGGGTCGCAAGACGATTTCATCCCGATTCCCATAATGGGTGGTTAATCCGGGCCCGGCCCAAGGCCCGGGATATCGGGGATTTTAGATGAATGAATCGCTACCGGACGGAGGCGCTCAGGCGCGACGGTCCGAGGATCCGCGCGGCGCGTTGTGGTCCAGCCGCCGGCCCGCTCCGGTATAGGTGGCAAGCTCGTCGCGCTTGCGGCGCAGCTCCTCATGCATGCGGGCGCCAGTCTGCAGACCCTTCTGTGCCGCCTTCGCAAGACTGCAGTTATGCCGCGCACTCTGGCTGATCCGGTCCAGCAGGTCCGCCAGAACCGGGTCGTCAGCGACATCGTACCCTTCCAGGATCGCAGCCTCGCGCGAAAGCTGCGCTTCGATCGGCTCGGCGGCACCGTAGTCGCCGCTCAGCAGCAACTGCCGCTCTCGTTCCAGCAGGGCCACGATCCGACGGGCGGTGGACCGCGCGCGTGACAGGGCCTTCATCGGGACCCGGCGCCCGGTTCGCGCGCAAGAAGTGACTGGTAGATCCCTTCGGCCAACCCCACGCCGCCCGATTCGGCCAACTCGGCGGCATAGGCGTCGGCCAGGAAGCCGGCGAAAGCCTCTTCTCCGGCACCACCACCACCCGATTCGGGCGGGCGGGCCACGCCGCTCAGCCGCAACATCTCGGCCAGGAAACTCTCTTCAAGTGCTTCGGCCGAACTGCGCAATGCCTGCTGACGCGTCGACGTCTCTGGCGCGGTGATGCTCGGTATCGGGGTAACGGACGTCATGATGCCTCCTGCCCACATGATCTCGACGCAGTGTCTTCTTGTTCCGGTAAAGATTCGGTAACCCCGCACCGTCATCTTGCCGCCATGACACATGGCCCAGACCTGATTCGGCCCACCGCTCCGATCACCCCGGAGAAACGGGCCGCAGCCCATCCCCACAAGGGGAAAACCGACGGCCCGCCGCCGGAGGAGTTCGACATCGCAGAGGCAGCAGATCTCGCTGCCACGCCCCCGGCACCCGAGCTTGCGCATCGGGATATGCCCAGGCAGACCGTGACCCGTCATACGGAAACGGCAGCGGCGGCTGAGCTGACGCTTGCCGAGGCTCCGGAGGAATCTGCACCCGCGCCTGCGAACGCCACACCGATTGTTGATGAACCCGACGCGCGGGTTGAAAACGAAGGCGAGGTGAAACCACCGTTAAAGGTTGCGGAACCAGAGAGCATCGCCACGAAGGCTTTGCCCGCGGATACCGGCAATGCCGTGGCTGCCCAATCGCCCATCGCACCGGATGCCAAACAGACCTTGCCGAGGAGTATCGGGACCGAGTCAGACCCCGTGTCGCCCCCAACCGAACGTCAGGCGACCGGGCCGGCGCCCGCCCTCGCCGATGCGCGGCACGCGCCGCGGCAGGCTGCGGCGGATGGCTCCAAGACTTCCACCCCTGATCTCGACCCGGCTCGACAGCCACAGGAACCGGCTGAGGTCGAGTCACCTGCGCCTCGCCGGGAGTCGGCAGAAACCCAGGCCCCAGAACGTCGGTATACCGCAGCGCGGGCTCCACAAACGCCGACGCCGCCAGCGGGTGCGACCAGTATGCTGGCAGAGTCGGATGTTTTCTCACCCGCAAGCGCGCCGATATCGGGCCTTTCCAACTCGCCAACACTTTCGCACAGCATGCAGGGGCCGCGTACAATCCACGGTTTGTCGGTCTTGCCGCCAGCACACCGGGAAGAGGCGGTCCAATCCCTGGTCGCGCAGATCTCGGCTCGAACTTTGGGCGCCGGAGAGCGGGAACTTCACTTGCGCCTCGATCCGCCGGAACTCGGTTCGGTTCGAATCTCGCTCAGCGGAACGGACGGTCAGCTGACTGCTACGGTCACGGCAGAGCGCGCGGATGTCGAACAGTTGTTGCGGCGCTACGCGCAAGATCTTGAAGGCGCGCTTGCGGATGCCGGCTACGAGGGCGTGAACATCGGTTTCGGCAGCGGCACCGATACCCCACCCGAGGACCTGGCGGGGACTCGCATCGCCGTTTCCCATTCTGAAACCACCAGCGGCGCACAAGCAGGACGAGAGATCGCGGGCCACCGCACCACCCAACCGGCCGTGACAGGCCGGCTGGATATCAGGCTATAGGAGCATACAGAAATGGATGTTGGCGCAGCAAACACGACCAGCACGGCGAGTATCGTCGGCACTCAGACAGTCCCCGAAAAGAGCGCCGACATATCGGCGGACTTTGATACGTTTCTGTCCCTGCTGACCGCGCAGCTTCGCAGCCAGGATCCGTTGAACCCTGTCAACTCGACGGATTTCATCGCCCAACTGGCCAGCTTCTCCACCGTTGAGCAACAGACCCGGACAAACGAGCTGCTTTCTGACT
>JBFHFG010000126.1:0-7311 GCA_041583815.1 Halovulum sp. | reverse complement strand
TCATGCGCGGCGGGATCACCCGCACCGTGCGCGCCGTGGTCATGGCCCGAGATCTCGGCCCCCGTACCAGCAGACAGCACGAAGCCAAGGCCGGTGCCGAAGAACAGGCCGATGACCAGCATGATAAGGGCTTTGGGCATGTGATTGCTCCCTCGATGGGCCGGGGACGGGTTGCGCCCCCGGCATCAGCTCAGGCGTGCGCCCTTGCCTCGGCCTCTCCCTCGCGGACCCAGAAATATCCGGCCAGCAGGCCCAGCAGCGCCCAGGAGGCCAGCCCGACGCCCAGCGTGCGCCCGGCAAAAAGACTGGCAAGCTCGGGTGGGGTCGGGCCGGTGAAATCATGCGGGTGCGGGGCGCCGATGACATGCGGTGCGGCCAGCAGGACGACGCCCGCGACCGAGGTCGCGAGGCCCCGTTCGACCGCCAGCAGCCACAGGCCAGCCCCGGTCGCGACCACGCAGGACAGCCACCAGATCTGCCGCGCCTGAAGATCGGCGGCGGCCATGCCCGGCAGTTCCGGCGGCAGGCCGACAGCGGGGGCGAACTGGAAGACGGCAAAGCCCGCCAACCCCCAGAGTACACCGGTTTGTGCGTCGATCGTCGCGCCGCGGCTCTCGGCCAGTGCGAAGCCCGCGACCAACAACAGTCCGTAGGCACTGAAGATCAGCGCCGTGAACAGCACCGTCAGCAGGTTCCGTGTCCATTCGACCGTCGGCAGCAGCGCCTCGGTCTGCGCGGCGGCCCCGAAATGAGTGAGTTGCCCTGATTCATACAACTCCGCGTGCAGCAGAACCGGCTGCACGTATACGAATTGCAGCGCGCCCGAGATCAGGCCCGCCGCAAACCCAGCGAACAGGCCGCTGGTCAGCAATTTCTGGAACATGGTTAGTGGCAGGGAAAGCCGTTGGCGTGGCGCATGTCGTGGGCCGCGTCGTGCAGCACATTTGATTGCGCATGGCCGGCCACGAACAGGCCCCCGAGGGCGATGGCGACGATGGCCACGATCGGAAGAACCTGGGAAAGCGGGCGCGCGGCGGCGCTGGTCTGGGTCGTCATGTCTTTGCTCCTTCACCGTCCCACCGACGGTCGGTCGTTGCGTTTCCGAGGCAGGTCTCCTGGCTCGCGGGTCGTTGCCTGCATCCGCCTTCCCGACCCGGTGGGGCCAGTGGCTTTGGTGGATGCCTGCTCTCCGCTGACAGTCGCGGGGGCGGCTGCTTTCCCGGACCCCCTGAGTGGGTCGGTCCGGTCGGCATTCCCTTTTGATCCCTAAGGCACGCTTGGGCGGGCACGTCGGGAACCTCGGGCGGCAGTTTCGGCGCGGGGGCAGCGACTGTCAAGGCATGGACGGCAGCGCGCGGACCCAGGCATGTGCCACATGCACATCGGCCACGGTCCGGATGCCTTCGACCGGGGCGGGGCGCGGGATCATCAGCACCGGCAGGCCAAGGCGGGCGGCGGCATCCAGCTTGGCCCGCCCGGCGCCGCCGGAATTCTTGCAGACCAGATGGGTGACACTCAACCGGGTGAACAGCGCCGCCTCATGGTCCGGATCGTCCGAGGGCGGCGCCAGAATCACATCTGCCGAAGCGGGCAGGTCTTGGGGCGGTTCGATGGACCGTAGCAAGAGCCGTAAGTCGCTGCGGACCGGCAACGCCCCGGCCGAGGATCGTCCTGTTGCCAGGAACGCCACCGCCCCCGGGGGCAGCGCGGCGATTGCCGTGTCCAGGTCAGGTGTCTCGCTCCAGTTTCGCGCGACGGGCCAGGCCGGACGCTCCAGCCGCAGCAGCGGGACCGCCGCGCGCGCGGCGGCGAGCGCGGCGTTGAGGTGCATGCGCGCCGCGAACGGGTGGGTTGCGTCGATCAGCGCGTCGACACGTTCCATGCGCAGAAACGCGGCCAGTCCGTCTGCGCCGCCGAACCCGCCCGTGCGGACCTGCCCGGCATAGGCGGCGGGGCGCGTTGTCACCCCGGCAAGCGAGGTGGTCAGCCGGACGTCCTCTGCCAGCAGGAACGACAGCTGTCGCGCCTCGGCGGTGCCCGCAAGCAACAGGACGTGGATCATGGTTCGACGTTGGCCACGATACGGCCCTGACGATCGATGATCAGCACGCCCAGCCGGATGTCGGCACCGCGCAGGGTGGCGCGGGCGACCTGCTGCGCCTTGTGTGCGACGGCCTCGGCCAGGGGTGGCCCCGCGATCTCGAGCGCGTGCTGCGCGGTGTTGGCGGCGGCGACGGCTTCGGCGTCCGTACCGACCTCTGCGGCGGTCTGGGCCAGTTGCACGAAATCGACCTGGCTGCGGGCAGAGTGCAGGTCCATCGCGCCCTGACCCAGCTTGACCAGCTTGCCGAACCCACCGGCAATCGTGACGCGGGGCAGTGGGTGGCGCGCCAGGTATTTCAGCATCCCGCCTGCGAAATCGCCCATGTCGAGCATCGCATGGTCGGGCAGCCCGTAATGCGCCTGCGCCACTCTTTCCGATGTTGCGCCTGTCGCGCCGACGGCGTGTTGCAGCCCGGCGGCGCGCGCCACGTCGATGCCGCGGTGGATCGAGGCGATCCACGCCGCGCAGGAAAACGGCCGCACGATCCCGGTGGTGCCCAGGATCGACAGCCCGCCCACGATCCCCAGTCGCGGGTTCCAGGTTTGCGCCGCAAGTTCCGCCCCGCCGGGGACCGAGATTTCGACCTCGAAGGCCAGCGGCACGGCATGGGCGTGGGCGACCTCGTCCAGAGTCGATGTGATCATCTGCCTTGGCACGGGATTGATCGCCGGTTCCCCTGGCGGGATCGGCAGGCCGGGCCGGGTGACGGTGCCGACGCCCTCGCCTGCGCGGAAGGATACGCCGGTTGGGCCGGGGCGGACGGTTACGCGAATCAGCGCGCCATGCGTCACATCCGGGTCGTCGCCCGCATCCTTGCGCACCGCCGCGCTGGCCCAGCCCGGACCTGACTCGGCCTCGACCAGTTCAAACTCGGGCGTTTGTCCGCGGGGTAGCGTTATCCGCACGGGGTTGGGAAAGGGCGATCCCAGCAATGCCGTCGCGGCCGCCCTGGCGGCGGCTGTGGCGCAGGCGCCAGTGGTGAAGCCTGTGCGCAGATCCTGGATGGCAGAGTGGGTCATGTGCGGCAGAATAGGTCCACGCGCCGGCAGAAACCATGCGGGTTGCGTGACCGGTCATGTTAGAATTGCACCGGGGCTAATAACCAATGGGACAGCAGGGCATGTTCGGATTCCTGGGCGGGAGAAAACGGGCGGACACCACCCCCGAGGCCGATGCGCCGCAAGGCGTGATGATCATTGCGCAGCTCAATGCGCGCGTCCAACCGATAGATCGCGGTGAGCTATTCGAGGATCCCCTGGACAACGAGCTGCGCGCGCGGGCGTTGGGGCATGTGACGGGCGGCGGCACCCAACTGGCAGAAGAGCCGGATGGCATCGAATACTGCGATATCGAGATCATGGCACCCGACGCCACCGAGGGCACGCTGTCGCAGATCGCGCAGATCCTTGACGGGCTGGGTGCGCCCAAGGGCTCCAAGCTGATCATCGAAGGCCGGGGCGACATTCCGCTTGGCCGTTTGGAGGGGCTGGGCCTGTTTGTCAACGGCACCGACTTGCCCCCGGAGGTTTACGCCAATGCTGATATCAACCATGTGGTCGACGAATGCGACCGGCTGATGCGGGGCATCGGTGGCAAGCGCGGCCACTGGGAGGGATCGCGCGAAACCGCTCTTTATTTCTATGGCGACAGTTTCGAGGGAATGCGCGATGCCATCGCTGGGTTCGTTGCCGAGTACCCGCTGCTGCAGGGCGCGCGCGTCGTGCGCATCGCCTGAAGTGGCGGAATGAGCATCTGAAACGGCGCAAAGGGTGCTCGCACCCGAACGCGCTGCGGTCTAGAAAGGGGGCATGAGCCATGATCTGCCCCCCTTGCCCGCCGCCGATGGCTGGCCCGATTTCGCCCCCGGTCTTGTGTGGATGGTCGGCGCCGGTCCCGGTGACCCGGGGCTGATGACCCTGCACGGGCTGAACGCGCTGCGGCAGGCCGATGTGATCATCTACGATGCGCTGGTCGAGCCGCGCATCCTGGACTGGCGCCGCCCGGATGCTGTTATCGAGTATGCTGGCAAGCGCGGTGGCAAGCCGTCGCCGCAGCAGCGCGCTATCTCGCTTCGGCTGATCGAGCTGGCGCGGGCGGGCAAGCGGGTGTTGCGGCTGAAGGGCGGCGATCCCTTCGTTTTCGGGCGCGGCGGCGAAGAGGCGCAGACGCTGGCCGCTGCGGGCATTCCGTTCCGCGTGACGCCGGGGATCACGGCGGGGATCGGCGGTTTGGCATATGCGGGTATCCCGGCCACGCATCGCGACGTGAACCAGTCCGTCACCTTCATCACAGGGCATGACCGCTCCGGCCTGGCACCCTCGGCGCTGGATTGGGCGGCGCTGGCGCGTGGCGCGCAGGTGATGGTGCTATACATGGCGGTCAAGCACCTGGGGCATATCACCGGGCAGCTGATCGACGGCGGACGCCCCGCGGACGAACCTGTCGCGGTCATCACCAGCGCGACCCTTCCGGATCAGCGGGTGCTTGAAACCACCCTGGGCCGTGCCGCAGCGGATGTTGCGCAGGCCGGGCTGGAGCCGCCGGCAGTCGTTGTGGTCGGTCGCGTCGCGCTGATGCGACAGTGCCTGGATTGGGCCGCGCAGCTTCAGGGTATGCCGCCGCGCGACCTGGATCCGCTGGGCGTTCGCGGGCAGGACGCGGACAGCGCCTGATGGTCGCGCGCGGCCTGGTGATCGCCGCGCCGGGATCGGGCGCGGGCAAGACCACCGTGACGCTGGGCCTGCTGCGGGCGCTGAGCCGCCGGGGCTTGTGCGCCGCCGGGGCGAAAAGCGGCCCTGATTACATCGATCCGGCATTTCATCGTGCGGCCTGTGGCAGGACCTCCGTCAACCTGGATGCGTGGGCCATGACGCCCGACAGCCTGCGGGCCCGTGCAGCCGGGACTGGTGCCGACCTGCTGCTGGTCGAAGGTGCGGTCGGTGTGCTGGATGGCGCCGGGAAGGATGCGCGAGGATCCGCCGCGGACCTTGCGCAGGCGCTGGGCCTGCCAATCGTCCTGGTCGTCGATGCGGCGCGCACCGGTGGCTCTGCCGCGCTGGCCCCCGCCGGGCTGAAGGCACTGCGGCCTGATCTGACACTGGCGGGGGTGATCCTGAACCATGTCGGCTCGACCCGTCATGCTGCATTCCTGCGCGCGGGGATGGCTCGGGCCGGGGTGCCGGTGCTTGGGACCTTGCCCCGTGACCCGGCCTTGCGTCTGTCCGAGCGGCACCTGGGATTGGTGCAGGCCGCCGAGCATGACACGCTTGAGCCGCTGATTGAGGCTGCGGCGGATGCCATCGCCGATGGCGTGGATCTGGATGCGCTGACCGCAGCCGCCCGTCCACTCCGCCGTACTGACGGCCCGCCGAGTGCACTGCCTCCGCTGGGGCAGCGTATCGCGGTGGCGTCGGATATCGCCTTTGCGTTCTGTTATCCGCACTTTGTGGACGACTGGCGCGCGGCAGGGGTCGAGGTGCTGCCGTTCTCGCCACTCGCGGACGAGGCGCCGGATGGCACGGCTGATGCTGTGTTCCTGCCCGGCGGCTATCCGGAACTGCACGCGGGTGCGGTGTCGGCGGCGGCGCGGTTCCGCCAGGGCATGAGAGCGGCACGCGACCGGGGCGCGCGGATCTACGGCGAATGCGGTGGGTACATGGTGCTGGGCGAGGGGCTGGAAGACGCGGACGGGCAGCGCCACGCCATGCTGGGATTGTTGCCATTGGCAACCAGTTTCGCCCGACGCAAGCTGAGCCTTGGCTACCGGATGCTTCGACCGCAGGTCGGCGCAGGCTGGCATGGCATGCTGGCGGCGCACGAGTTCCACTACGCCACCATTCTGTCAGAGCCGGACCGGCCCCAACGCCTGTTCGAGGCATGGGATGCCGACGGCACCTCGCTGGAAGCAATGGGGCTGGTGGCGGGATCGGTCAGCGGCTCGTTCGCACACGTGATCGGGCCGGCGCCTCAGGCGTCGGACCCTGCCGCGCCAAGGTAATCGACGCCGCCCTTGTACTCCGCCATGTCCGACGTCAGATCCGCGATCCGTTGCGCAAGTGCCTGCCGCGCCTGACGGGGGACCTGGTTTAGCGGCGTCAGGTAGGTTTTCACGCCGAACACGATGGCTCCGGTTCGGGGCAGTCGCCGCAGGGTCTGCCGTTCGACGCGCAGGAAATGGGGCGTTTCGCCGATGCGGCGCTCGTGCGGGGTGGGGCAATGCAGTTGCGCCGTGGTGGCCAGCGACCAGTTCAGACGTTGCAGCGGCCGATCCGGGTGCAATGCGGCGAAAACCCGATTGACTCGCGCGGCCAGCGTTTCGGCATAGCCCGGTACCGGGTCGTGTACGCGGGTCAACGGCTTGCCCAGCTTGTCGGGCAGGTTCCAGTGGGCCGGGAAGCACAGCGCCCCGGCGGTGAGGACCGCCTCCTCCCTTTCGCCGGGTTGCTGCAGGATCAGCCAGTCCTCTTGCGCCATGCGTCCCAGCGTTCGGGGAGAAGGGGTGAGGTCCAGTCTGATGCCGTCCGGCCGTTCCAAGTGTGTCGCACGCAGGCGATACCCCGGGCTGCGTGACAGGTGGGCCGACAAGGCTGCGACCATCTCGGCAACGGCGTCGGCGGCTTGCGGAAGGGCAAGGGCAACCAGGTCGGGGTTTTCCGCGATCAGGCGGTCGCGCAGCGCCATTTGCGGCGCGAATGCGCGATCCGCCTCGGTCCAGTCGCCCGGCAGAAGCGGAAACAGGCCCGGAGGCCTGCCTTTGTGCGGATCGGTGAAGGGCAGGTAGGGCGCCGGGCTGATGGTCACATCCGCTACGGCATCCATTTGACCGACCTTACTTGCAGAGACGCTCGGCCTCTTCCAGCGCGGCGGTGAACCCCAGAAGCGAGAAGCTGTCGATGGTGGTCGTGCCACGGGACGAGATTGCAGTGATCTTGGCGGTGGTGCCGCCACGCATTGCCTCGATCAGCTCTGCATCGCGCTCGGGCGAGGGGGGCCAGGCCCATTCGCCGCTGTCACCAGTGCCCGGCGCCATTGCAAACTTCTCGCCGCCGATCTCGACCTCGACAGTGCTGCCTTCGCGGAAGGGATAGCCGCCGGTAAAGCTGATTTCCTTGTTCACACCGGCGTCGGGCCGGATGGTCACGAACAGCAGGATATCGCCCCGGCGCACCGATACGACGCTGCCGCCCCGCCGGGCCTCGGACGCCGTG
>JBFHFG010000125.1:0-7318 GCA_041583815.1 Halovulum sp. | reverse complement strand
TGGATCCGGCCCCGGTAGCGCGCCGACCATTGCGCGGCGATTTCCTCGCGCAGGGCGGGCAGGCCAAGCACCGGGCCGTAGCCATGCGCGGCAGGCTCGTTCAGTGCCGCATCGGCGATCGCCTTGCGCAATGCCTCGGGGGGCGGGTCCACCGGCGCGGCCTGGCTGACATTCAGAAGCGGCAGGTCCGGTGGCAGATCCGCTGCCGCCGCCCAGGCACGGGCCTCCATCACGGGGGGCGGAAAGGCAGAGGCAAGCTGTCGGGCAATCGTGGTCATGGGCAATCCTTGGGTAACGACCCTGCCTTAGCCGGTTTCGGGGGCGAGGTGAAAGAGCGTTCCTGCCCTGTTGCAGCCGCCTCGGGCCAGCGGTAAGGGCTTGGCATGGCAGCACCACCACTTCTGACACTCACCGATATCGCGCTTGGCTTCGGCGGCAATCCGTTGCTGGACGGCGCCGCATTGTCCGTGGCCCCCGGCGAACGCCTTGGCCTTGTCGGGCGCAACGGCTCGGGCAAGTCCACGCTGATGAAGATCATGGCAGGCCTGGTCGAGCCGGACGCCGGTGGCCGTTTCGTGCCGCCCGGTCGCAGCGTCGCCTACATGGAGCAGGACCCGGATTTCAGCGGCTTCGAAACGCTGGCCGATTTCGTGCGCCACGGGTTCGATCCGGCCGAGGATTACCGGGCCGAGATTGCGCTGGAAGGCGTCAAGCTGGACGGCAGCCGCAAGTGTAGCGCCGCCAGCGGGGGCGAGCGGCGCCGTGCCGCGCTGGCGCGGATCATGGCGTCGGACGCCGACTTGCTGTTGCTGGACGAGCCGACCAACCATCTTGATATCGAGATGATTGCATGGCTAGAGCGCGAACTGTCGGACACGCGCCGCGCGTTCGTGCTGATCTCGCACGACCGGGCGTTCCTGCGGGCGCTGACCCGGGGTATGCTGTGGGTGGATCGCGGGCAGGTGCGTCGGCTGGACAAAGGGTTCGACGCGTTCGAGGACTGGCGCGACAAGATCTACGAGGAAGAGGATCAGGCCCGGCACAAGCTGAACCGACTGATCAAGTCGGAAAGCCGCTGGGCGGTCGAAGGGATCTCGGGCCGCCGCAAGCGCAACATGGGCCGCGTGCGCCGCTTGCAGGACATGCGCACCGCCCGCGCGGGCGAGATCCGGCGCACCGGCACCGCGGACCTGGCGCTTGAGGCAGGGCCCAAGTCGGGCAAGCTGGTGGTCGAGGCCGAGGGGATCTCGAAACGGTTCGGCGACCGGGTGATCGTCAAGGATTTCGACCTGCGCATTCAGCGCGGCGACCGGGTGGCGCTGGTGGGGCCGAACGGCGTCGGCAAGACCAGCCTGCTGAACCTGCTGACCGGCGCTGCCGAGCCGGACGAGGGCCACATCCGGCTGGGCACAAACCTGCAGATGGCCGTTTTCGACCAGAATCGGGCGCAATTGGACCCGGACATCTCGCTTTGGGACAGTCTTGCGCACGACCCAGATCTGGGTGTGCGTGGCCGCAACGACCAGGTGATGGTGCGTGGCACGCCGCGGCACGTGGTGGGCTATCTGAAGGATTTCCTGTTTTCCGAGGCGCAGGCGCGCAGCCCCGTCCGCGCCCTGTCGGGGGGCGAGAAAGCCCGGCTTCTGTTGGCGCGCATCCTGGCGCGGGAAAGCAATTTCCTGGTGCTGGACGAACCCACGAACGATCTGGACGTCGAAACGCTGGATCTGCTGCAGGAGCTGATCGACGACTATGACGGCACGGTCCTGCTGGTCAGCCACGACCGGGATTTCCTGGATCGCGTCGCTACGCTGACGATCCACATGGAAGGGCAGGGCAAGGCCACGGTCTATGCCGGGGGCTGGTCTGACATGCTGGCGCAGCGCGGCCCGCTGGAGCCGGAGCCCGAAGCGCCCAAGCCCAAGGCCAAACCCACCGCCGCGCCCAAGGCCAAGCTGCAGAAGCGTGCCCCGGGCCTGACCCAGCCGCAGCTGCACCGGCTGGCCAACCTGCCCGCCGAGATGAAGCGGTTGGAGGCCGAGATCGCCAAGCTGGAGGAGTTCCTGTCTGATCCCGAACTGTACAGCCGCGAACCGGCGAAATTCGCGAAGGCGACCGAGGCGCTGACCGAACGGCAGGAGGCGCTGGCCAAGGCCGAGGACGAATGGCTGGAACTGGAAACCCTCCGCGAGGAAGCAGGCTGACGGCGTGCTATCCGGGCGTCGGCTCGTGGTCGCGCAGCAGCCCCTGCCAGTCCGGATGACCCGCTGCGTCTAGAGCGGATACCGCCGCCAGCCGCCCCGGTCTGTGATGGTCCGTATCGGGATCGAACTGCTGCTGCCGGAATCGGTGCAGGATCGCCTCATCCAGCCTGTGCTGCCGTCCTCCCGCAAGGATCAGCGCCAGGTACCAGTCGAGCGGCCGGATCGGCCCGGTCGGCTGGCTGGCGATATAGGTGCTGGCCAGCGCCATCTCGCCTTCCAGCCGCACTTCGACCCGGTCCAGCCGGTGATAGCCGTGGCCCACGCCCTCGATCACATCCAGCGTCGACAGGTCGTCCTGGTGCATCCGGAACAATACGCCGTGGGCCGTGTGCCCCGGCGCTGGCAGGATCGTCGCCTTGCCCGACCCGTCCACGGTGCTGAGTTTGGCGAAATCGACGTGGTGATCGACCAGTGTCGCACGCCCCAGGGGCCGGGCGCTGGGGCATCGCGCGGTCAGCCGTTGCGTCAGAAGGTTGGATCCATAGGCGAAATACAGGCAGGTCATGCGGGCAGTCTGGGCCGTCCCGCACTGGCCTGCAAGGTTTGGCCATTGTTCGCGATGGCGCGGCGCACTAGCCTTGACCGGGCAGAGGAGTTGGATATGCGTTATTCCGAACTGCCAGAGCTTGTGCGGTTCATGATCCGTCACGCCACGAACGGAATGGCGATCGGCGCGGGCTTGCTGCTGATCGCGATCCGATTGAACCTTGTCGGCCTTCGGGACGCGCTGGGTAGCGACAGTTCGGGACTGGCGACCGGGATACTTTTCTTCCAGACATCGTTGACCGTTGGCGCCGTCTGGATGGGTGGCGCCATCATGCTGTTGAGGGAGGATCGGAAATGACGCGGATCAGGACGATTGTCGTGCTTGCCGGGCTGCCGTTGCTCGCGGCCTGTGCCACGCCGCTACAGACCTGTGTCGCGGATACGACGGTGGAACTGCGGCGTGTTCAGGCCGATATAGAGCGTGTTTCGGGAAATATCGACCGTGGTTACGCGATCCATCGCCAGACCGTGACGCGGCCTCAGGTCGGGTTCTGTGGTGGTTTCGGGCGTTATCGCGACCCCGTGGGCATCCATGTCTCGGGGTGTCGGGGGACGGATCATGTCCGGCTGGAAACGCCCGTGCCCGTCGATATCGACGCCGAAAAGCAGAAGCTGGCCGACCTGCGCGCGCGGGAACTGACCCTTCAGGCACAAACGCAGCCCGGTGTTGCTGCCTGCTATCAGCGATTCGGTAACGGGTAGGCGGCGCAGGGCTCAGTCGATCTGCTCGACAAAGCCCTTGCCAGTGCTGATGTAGCTGTCGCGAGGGATCGCACCGCCCCGTATCAGCTCGCGCCGGGTCTGGTCGACCTGCGACAGCGGGAACGGGCCGATGGCCGAGGCGTACATACCGTTGCGCGTCTTGACCCGGATCAGGTCCATCTCTGCCGGAAGGTTGAATCCTTCGCGGGTCAGGCTGGCCTCGTCGCGGGCGCTTTCCAGAACAAGCCAGCGCATGTCCGAAGGAAGGGCCAGAATGATCGGTTCGCCCGGGCCGGTCACGGGATTGCTCGGTTCCGTGTCGGCGGTCTCGGCCACCGGCGCTGGTTCAGCCGTTCCAATCTCGCGTTCTGTCTCGGGTTCCGGTGCGGGCGCAGGTTCCGTGGGCACACTGTCTTCCGCCGTCTCGACCTCGTAGGCCGAGATTTCCACCTTGATCCCGGCGTCGGCGGCCGCGGTGCGGGTCATCCATGTTTCGGGCGCCGGGGCCTCCGCCTGGAAGGCGATGGCGGGATACAGCGCCGTCAGGTCGATGTCGCGCAGGTAGTTGCGCACTAGCCCGCCCAGGGCCGCGGTCGATGGCGCCGCCTCGGTCGGGTTATCGTCAACGGTCAGGCTGAGCCGTGCGTCCGGTGCCATGAAACGGGTGTTTCCGGCCAGCCACGCAAGCGCGCATCCCGAGGCGCAGCGGCTGTCGGGGACGATGGCGGTGGCATATTCGCGTTCGGCAATCACGGTGCCGATGTTCATGGCCGCAATCGGGTCGCCACCCGGGCCGCGGAATAGGACGACCGCCGACTCGACGCCCTCGACCGCCGAGAGGAATTCCATGTCGTCGCCCGGCGAAATGTCCCCTGCGACCATCACCACGTCGGGACCGGCCAGCGTTTCCAGCCGTTCGATCAGGGCACCATCCGCGGTTCCGGCAGAGGCGACGGCCATTCCGACCGTGGCAAGGGAAGCGGCGATGACGCAGGTGAGCCGCGGCATGGTCACACGTCCAGCGCTTCGACGAAGCGCGCATTCTCCTGGATGTAGCTGAAGCGCATCTCGGGTTTCTTGCCCATCAGACGCTCGACAAGGCCAAGGGTCTCGCCCGGTTCGTCCTCGTCGATCGAAACGCGGATCAGCTTGCGCGTCGCCGGATTCATGGTGGTTTCCTTCAGGTCCTTCGCATCCATTTCGCCCAGGCCCTTGAAGCGCGATACGTCGATCTTGCCGCGACCGCCCAGGCCCTTTGCCATCAGACGATCCTTTTCGGCATCGTCCATGGCATAGACGCGGTGTGCGCCCTGAGTCAGGCGATAAAGTGGCGGGCAGGCGAGATAGAGGTGACCATTGTCGATCAGCGGTCGCATCTGCGTGAAGAAGAACGTCATCAGCAGCGCCGCGATATGCGCGCCGTCGACGTCCGCATCGGTCATGATGATGATCTTCTCGTAGCGCAGTTCCTCGACGTTGAACTTGGTGCCCATGCCGGTGCCCAGCGCCTGGCACAGGTCCGACAGTTCGGTATTCTGACCCAGCTTCGAACTTGCCGCGCCCAGGACGTTCAGGATCTTGCCGCGCAGGGGCAGAAGCGCCTGGATTTCGCGCATCCGTGCCATCTTGGCGCTGCCGCCGGCGCTGTCGCCCTCGACAAGGAACAGTTCGGTGCCGTCGAGGGTGCTGCGCGAACAGTCGACCAGCTTGCCAGGCAGGCGCAGCCGCTTGGTGGCGGACTTGCGGCTGGTTTCCTTTTCCGCCTTGCGCCGTTGGCGTTCCTCGGCCTTCAGCACAAGGTAATCCAGGATCGCGCCTGCAGACTTGGTGTCCGAGGCCAGCCAGTGGTCGAAATGGTCGCGCACGCTGGCTTCGACCAGACGTTGCGCGGCGGTGGTCGACAGCCGGTCCTTGGTCTGGCCGACGAAATCGGGCTCGCGAATGAAGACCGAGATCATCGCCGAGCCGCCCGCCTGCACGTCATCACGGGTGATCTGGGCGGCTTTGCGGTTGCCCACCAGTTCCCCGTAGGCGCGGATGCCCTTCAGAATCGCGGCCCAGAAACCGGCCTCGTGCGTCCCGCCCTGCGGCGTGGGCACGGTGTTGCAGTAGGACGATACGAACGCATCGCGCGCGGGCGCCCAGTTGATTGCCCATTCGACATAGCCGGGTGTGTCATCGCGGAACTTCTCGGCAAAGACGACCTTACCGGCGAACGGATTTTCTGCATAGGTGGCAGCACCTTGCAGTCGTTCGTTCAGGTAATCAGCCAAGCCACCGGGGAAGTGGAAACTGGCCTGCGCAGGAGTATCGTCATCCTTGCCCAGCAGTTCGGCGGCGCATTTCCAGCGCACCTCGACCCCCGAGAACAGGAAGGCCTTGGAGCGTGCCATCTGGTGCAGCCGCGCCGGTTTCAGCCTAGCGTTGGCACCGAAGATCTGCGGATCGGGCAGGAAGGTGAACGAGGTGCCGCGCCGGTTCTGCGTCGGCCCCAGGTTCTGCAGCCCGCCCTGCGGAACCCCGCGCGAGAATTCCTGCACGTGCAGCATCTTGTTCCGCGCCACCTCGACCCGCACGTGCGAGGACAGCGCGTTGACCACCGACGCGCCGACCCCGTGCAGGCCGCCCGAGGTCTGATACGCCTTGCCGTTGAACTTGCCGCCCGCGTGCAGCGTGCACAGGATCACTTCGAGCGCCGAGCGGTCGGGGAATTTCGGGTGCGGATCGACGGGAATGCCGCGACCGTTGTCGCGCACCGTCACGCTGCCGTCTTCGTGCAGTTCCAGCTCGATCCGGTTGGCGTGGCCGGCGACGGCCTCGTCCATCGAGTTGTCCAGAACCTCTGCCACCAGGTGATGAAGCGCGCGTTCGTCCGTGCCACCGATGTACATGCCGGGGCGCAGGCGAACGGCCTCGAGCTGCTCGAGAACTTCGATGGACGAGGCGTCGTAACCGGTATCCTCCGGCGGATCGTTGAACAGGTCGTCGGCGGCCATTGCGATGCTCGATTTAGTGGTTTCTTGGTCCGGTATTAGAACATCTGGCGGATTTCGACGCAATAGCGCGCGCCGACCACAGGTGTCGCAACCGGGCGGGCAAGGGGCGCGGGATACGCTAGGCTGCGGCGGTAGCAAGCACTGCGGAGCGACCATGCACGAGGTGAGCACGACCAGCCTGACAGAGGTGCCGGACTGGCGCTATCTGATGAACGAATACCACGAGTTCTATCGCCGTATGTCGTCAGGCGGCAGCGACCGCATCCGCAGCCACCAGCGCGCGGTCCGCGAGGCGATCAGCAAGACGCTGGCGGCAAAACCGTCCGTCCGACTGTGCGCACCAATAACGCGCCCGGTGACCGTGCACCTGCGCCGCGCGCTGGACCTTGGCCGCAGGTTCCAGATGGAAGGGGTCATCCGTGCCATCGATGCGGTGGCCCGGACCCCGGTGCTCCGCCCGCTGGCTGGCTTCGACAAGCAGGAGATCATCGCACGCAGCCGTTTCATCGGCACCTACGCTCTTTCGGAGAAGGTGCGCGAGCATTGCGCGCTTTCGGAACGGCGTCCCGTGACCGATGCAACTCCCGAGATCGTCGCCCTGCACGAGGAGGATCTCGATCTGGCGCAGTTGGATGAGGCCATCGCTCGCCGCCGGATCATCGACCTTCGTTGTCTGGAAACCAGCGAACTGGTGATGCCTTATTTGTATGTCGCATCGATACCCGCCCAGGCGGTCGTCGTTGATACTCGGACCCGCCGCCAGTACGATGCGTGGCACTACCCGGGAGCCGTGCACCACGACTTCTGGCG
>JBFHFG010000124.1:0-7395 GCA_041583815.1 Halovulum sp. | reverse complement strand
TCTCGATCAGTTCCTTGTAGAGCGCGCGGATGCGCGCGGTCACTGGGCGGTCGCCGGTGCCGATGGTCTTGCCATCGATCTCGGCCACCGGGGTCTGGGCGCCGAAGGTGCCTGTCAGGAATGCCTCGTCCGCGCCATAGGCCTCGTATAGCGAGTAGTTCTTTTCGAACACCGGGATATCGTTCGCGCGGCACAGGTCGATGACTTTCTGCCGTGTCACCCCGTTCATGCAGTAATCCCCGGTCGAGGTCCAAACCTGCCCGCGGCGCACGATGAAGAAGTTGCACGCGTTCGTCGTGTTCACGAAGCCATGCGGATCCAGCATCAGCGCCTCGTCCGCGCCCGCCTGTTCGGCCTGCAGGCAGGCGATCACGCAGTTCAGCTTGGAATGGCTGTTGAACTTGGGGTCCTGGCTGGTCGGCAGCCCGCGCACCTGCGGGACCGAGGCCAGCCGTATGCCCTTTTTCACCAGGCTTTCGGCGGGCTTCGAGTGCTCCACGATGGCGACGACCGTCGGGCCGAAGCGCGACAGTGCAGGGTGCTGGAACGGCTTGGCCTTGCGCCCTCGGGTGATCATCAGCCGGCAGTGCGCGTCGCCTGTCATGCCGTTGGCCTGCGCGGTGCGGTCGAGGATGTCGCGGATATCCTCGGCATCCATGCCGATGTCGATCGATACGGCCTTAAGCGAATTGAACAGCCGGTCCATGTGCTCGTCGAAGAAGGCCCATTCGCCGTCGTAAAGGCGCATCCCCTCCCACATGCCATCGCCCAGCATGAAGCCGGAATCGTAGACCGAGACGACGGCCTGATCCTTGGGCACAAGCTGGCCGTTGACGTGGATCAGGATGTTCGCGTTGCGGTCGTCCGCTTCGGCGTCGTGGGTGCTGTGGCTGTGCGCGGTGTCGATTTGCATCTTTTCAATGTCCAAGGATCTGTCCCAGGAAGGCCCGGGTGCGGTCGTGCCGCGGATTGTCGAAAAAGCTGTCGGGATCGGCCTGCTCGACGATCTCGCCGTCGGCCATGAACACCACCCGGTCGGCGACCTGGCGGGCGAACCCCATCTCGTGGGTCACGCAGATCATCGTCATGCCGTCCTGGGCCAGGGTGGCCATCACGTCCAGCACCTCCGAGATCATTTCGGGATCCAGTGCCGAGGTCGGTTCGTCGAACAGCATGATCTCGGGCTGCATGCAAAGGGCGCGGGCGATGGCCACGCGCTGCTGCTGACCGCCCGACAGCTGGCCGGGGTACTTGTCTGCCTGGTCGGGGATCCGGACCTTCGTCAGGTACTCCATCGCCCGCGCCTCGGCCTCGGCGCGGGACTGCTTGCGGACCAGCATCGGGGCCAGTGTGCAATTTTCCAGGATGGTCATGTGGGGGAACAGGTTGAAGTGCTGGAACACCATCCCGGTTTCGCGCCGAACCTCGTCGATATTGTCGAGGTTGTCGTCAAGTTCGGTGCCAAGTACGTTGATCGACCCGGCCTGGTATTCCTCAAGCCGGTTGATGCAGCGGATCAGCGTCGACTTTCCCGACCCCGAGGGGCCGCAGACGACGATGCGCTCGCCCCTGGCGACTTCCAGGTTGATGCCTTTCAGCGCGTGAAAGCCTTGGTAGTACTTGTCCATGTCCGATATGCGAACGGCGATCTGTCGGTCGGTCATCGAAGGCTCCTATCGCGATGCCACGGCCATGCGGCGTTCCAGGTATGCGCCGTAGCGGGACAGCGCGAAGACGAAGACGAAATAGATCAGCGCCACGAAGCAATAGACCTCGACATGGGCGAAGTTCCATTCCGAGGTGCCGTAGGCGGCGTTGCCCGAGGCTAGAACCTCGAAAAAGCCGATGATCGCGACCAGAGACGTTTCCTTGAAGGTGATCACCAGCTGGTTGATCGTTGGCGGCAGCGCGTTGCGGAAGGTCTGCGGCAGGACGATATGGCCGATGCGGTGCCAATAGCTCATGCCCAGTGCCTTTGCGGCCTCTTCCTGCCCGGCCGGCAGGGCCTGCATGCCGCCGCGCAGGATCTCGGCCTGGTAGCAGGCGAAGAAAAGCGCATAGCCGACGATCACCCGGTACAGCTTGTCTCCGGTCAGCCAGCCCGGCAGCACGAAGGGCAGCACGATGGCGAAGGTGAACATGATCGACAGCAGCGGCAGCGACCGGATCGTGTCGATGACAAGGCCCATGGTGCGCGCAATCCACGGCAGGTCCGACCGGCGCAGCAGGGCGAAGACGACGGCCAGGGGCATACCCAGCAGCGTCACGCTGGCAAAGATGAATAGTGTCAGTGACAGGCCGCCCCAATTCTGCTCGAACACTTCGGGCAGGCCGAAGAAGCCGCCGCGCATCAGGATGTAGAAAGCAGCGAACCCACCGATCCACAGCGCCGCGATGCGGCGCGCGCTCCAGAACGGGGGCAGGCAGGACAGGCCGCCGACCAGTACCATGACCACGCAGGCCAGCGCCGAGCGCCACTGCTCCTCGAAGGGGTAAAGACCGAACAGGATCAGTCGCCAGCGCGCGTCGATGACGGCCCAGCATGCGCCTTCAGCTCCGTGGCCGCAGGCCTCGCGGTTTTCGGCCGACCAGACGGCGTTGACGATGCCCCAGTCGGCCAGCGACCACAGCGCCCAGGCCACGAACGCGCCGAAGCCCAGCGTCATCGCCGTGTCCAGCCGGTTCGAGAAATAGCCCCGGCGGATGCGCTGAAGGGCGGTGGGGGGATGATAGGTCCGTGCCATCGTCAGCTCCGCAACTGGGTGCCCTTGAGGCGGATCGCGTCGTTCACGCGGTTCAGCACCCAGGCCAGCGAGTAGTTTATCATCAGGAATCCGCCCATCAGGATCGCGATCAGTTCAAGCGTCTGGCCGCTCTGGTTGATCGAGGTAGAGATCACCATGAAGAAATCGACGAACCCCACGGCGATGCCCACGGTGGTCGATTTGAACAGCCAGACGTACTGGTTGATCAGCGTCGGCATCACAGCACGGATCGCGAGCGGCAGGCGGATGCGGGTAAAGGTCTGCCAGGTGCTCAGCCCCAGCGCATGACCGGCCTCGCTTTGGCCAGGGCCGACCGCGTTGAACCCGGCGCGCACGATCTCGCCGATATAGGCGGCCCCGTAGATCGAGATGCCGACAATGCAGGCCAGCAACTCGGGCGAGACACGGATGCCCCCGGCATAGTTCAGGCCCTTGAGATAGGGCAGCGTCAGCAGGTCGGTGCCGGCAATCCGCCCGGCCCACAGCAGCGCCACGGCCAGCAGCACCCAGCCCAGCCACAGGCTGCGTGACACCCGCACCTTGCGTGCCGGGGCCATGCGGGCGAAGCGGCGGGCGTTCTTCAGCCACAGCCACAGGCCCAGCGTCGCGACAAGCGCAACGAACACCAGAAGCACCGCGCCACCGCCGACGTTCAGACCGGGCAGATAGATACCCCGGCCGCTGAGGAACACGATCCCACCCAGATCGATCCCGTCGCGCGGGCGCGGCAGCGCGGTCAGGATCGCGTACCAGAAGAATACCTGCAGCAGCAGCGGCACGTTGCGGAATGTCTCGACGAACGTTGTACCGATCAGTTCGGCCATGCGGTTGCCGGACACGCGCATGACGCCGATCGCCGTGCCCAGGACCGTGGCTAGGCTTAGGGCTATCGCGCCCAGGAACAGCGAATTCAGAAGTCCGACGCAGATCACCCTGAGATAGGTGTCGTTCGAGTCGAACTCGATCAGCGAAAAGCTGACCCCCCATCCGGTGGAGCGCGCCAGGAAGCCGAAGCCAGATGTCAGGCCCTGTGCCTCAAGGTTGCTGCGGGCGGACAATGCGAACATCACGATCAGCGCCAGCAGCGCGCCGACAAAGCCGATCTGGTACACCGCGTCGCGCACGGACTTCTGTTTCAGAAGCGCGGTCATGGACCTCTCCGATCAGATGCGTGGGAGGAGCGGGAGGCCGGGGCCACGGTGGGCCCCGGCGCGGTCCGTCAGTCGACCATCAGCGGGTAGAAGACCCCGCCGTTGGTGTACAGGTTGTTCATCGCTCGCGGCAGCTTGTACGGCTGGCCGATGTTGCGATCATAGATCTCGGCATAGTTGCCGACTTCCTTGATCAGGTTGTAGGCCCAGTCGTCGGGCAGGCCCAGACGCTCGCCATAGCCGGGGGTCGTGCCCAGGAACTTGCCGATCTGCGCCGACGGCGGGTTGGCGCGGATCTCGTCCACGTTCTCGCTGGTGATGCCGTTCAGTTCCGCAAAGAACAGCGAACTGATCATCCAGTTCTGGACATCCAGCCATTTCGGGTCGCCCTCGGGCACGATGATGCCTTCGGGTTCCAGCGCGATGACGTCAGGCAGGATGACATGCGCTTCGGGGTCCTCTGCCCCGGCGCGTGCGGCGGCCAGGGGCGGCGCCAGCAGTGTCAGGCCGTCGCAACGCTGGTTGAAGTACGCGCTGCGCACCTCGTCGCCGCTCTCGAAGACGATGATCTCGGCGTCGATGCCGATCTTTTCGATATAGGCCGCCAGGAAACGCTCGGTCGTGGTGCCCGCCGATACGCAGATCGAGCCGCCGTCCAGATCGGACAGGCTTTCCGCGCCCAGATCGGCGGGGGCCATCACGTGGAAGGCGGCGACGAAATAGGGCAGCGAATATGCCAGGTTCAGCTCGGTATCGCGGCTCTGCGACCAGCCGGACAGCTTAATGACGACGTCGATATCGCCCGACTGAAGCGCCGGCCAGCGCTGTGCCCAGCTGATCGGCACGATTTCCAGGTGACCTTCGGACTGGCCGAAGATCGACGCAGCCAGCCCGCGGCAAAGGTCGATATCCAGGCCTTTCCACCCGCCCTGGTCGTCCACCTCGGCAAAGCCCAGGTAGCTGCCGTTGTGGCCGCTGCACAGCAGCTTTCCACGCTCTTCGATGGTGTCCAGCCGGGTCTGGGCGGCGGCGGCGCCGGTCGTCAGTGCCAGCGCGGCGGCGGCAAGCAGAAGGGGTTTCATGCATGTCTCCTTGTTGGATCTGTGTTCGATCTTATTGCCGACAACGTGTCGACAGTGTCCTGTTGCACTTTTAGTCGACAAATTGTCGACACGTCAATAAGCTTGGCCGGGAAAGAAAGGCAGAGGGAGCAGAGCTTGGCCAAACTGTCCAAAACGCAGGCAGATACCTCCGAATCGTCCGACAGTTCACAGCCGCCACGTCGCGGTGGCGGGGCGCGGCACGTCTACGAGATCCTGCGAGACGAGATCCTGGAACTGAAAATGCCCCCCGGCGCGGCGCTGGACGAGACGAGCCTCGCGACCCGATTCTCGCTATCCCGTTCGCCCATCCGCGAAGCGCTGGTGCGCCTGTCGGCCGACGGTCTGGTGCGGACGCTGTCGAACCGCTCCACCATCGTCGCGCCACTGGATATCGCCTTGCTGCCCCGCTACGTCGAGGCGCTGGACTACCTTCAGCGGGTGGTGACGCGCCTGGCGGCACGGCACAGGACCGATGCCGACCTTGTCGCGATGGAGGCTGCCGCCCGCACCTATGACGAGACGTGCGCCCGCGGCGACTATCTTCAGATGTCAGGTGCGAACAAGGCATTCCACATGACCATCGCGGCGGCCGGGCAGAACCCGTACTTCGCAGATGCCTACCGTCGGTTACTGGATGAAGGGCGGCGCATCCTGCACATGCACTACGCGCACCGCCGCGATAGCGACGATCCCTATCCGCTCAGCCCCGAGCATTTCCATATGGTCACGGCGATACGCGACCGCGACGAGGCGGCTGCCGACCGGTTGGCGCACGAACATACCCGCGTATTCCACGACCGGCTGATCGATTTCATGCGCGTGGCCTACGTAGAAGAGATCTAGCCGCCCTGTCCGGTTTGCTCCGGGCCGGTATCAGAGCAGGTCCAGCAGCGCGTCCAGTTCGTCCGCGAAGGGCTTTGGCCGCTGCTTGGTCACCGTCGCGAACAGCGCGCCCGGCGCTTCCAACCGCTTGATCCAGTCGGCGGGCTTGGCAAGGCTGCAGATCCGCAAATCCCGTTGCGCACACCATTTCGCCAGCCGGATATCGACGAAACCGGGGCTGGTTTCCATGTAGTCGAATGGCGGCAGGATGTCCGGGTGCATCATGCTGACCCCCGATCCGGGCAGGTTCACCGTGCGGTCACCGATCTGCTGTTCCCAGAAACGGAACTTCCGGCGGAACTTGTGCGGATCGTCGAAGCCCTTGCGCAGGGCCCGGATCGTTCGCGCCGCCTGAAGCGGGTTCAACGGATGCGGCCGGCGCGTCACGATCGCCCCGTGATAGGTATAGAGGGTCCGTGGGTCGCGGGCATGTGCCATCGTCCGTGCGACATAATCCGGCGGGTAGAGGATGTCGTCGTCCAGCAGGAACACCATCCGCGCGCCACTTGCGTCGGGGTAGAATTTCCCGGTGTCCTTCAGATCGCGTGACGGGATCGTCGCGCTGACATTGGGATAGGCGCCCAGGAACCCCGGCACTTCGTCGAACTCGTTCAGGATGAGGTTCAGCCGCTCCACCTGGGGCGCGATCGCGTCGAGGACCTTGCCCAGCAGTTCCTGACGCGCCGGAAAGGTCGCCATGTTGCCGATGATCCCGGCGGTCTCGGGGGGCATGCTTATATCCTTGGTCCGGTCGCTATCCCTGGGGCGTTGGCGCGGCACTCTCATGACCCGTGCGGTCGGGTCAAGTGTCGCGGGGCCTCAGGGCGCTGTCACAGTGAATATCTGCAATTGCTGATCATCGACGGTCCCCAGCGTAGAGACCTGGGGGTCCAACCCCTCCAGCGCTGCCCGAACCGCCGAGACCAACTCCGGGTCCCGCACAACGATCCCTCTTCCGTCCCTAGCGGCCTTCTGGACGAAATCCGTGTCCACGCCGCCATCCACAGTCCCGCTGACAGCGAGGATGGCATCACCCCGTTCGACAAGCGCCCAGTGGCTTTGGGTGAAATTGTCGTAGACGACGCTACCGGGCGGCACTAGCTCAGAATACGCGCGCCCCAGCCTTTCGGCATAGGCGCGCACCGACAGCCCTTGCCGCACGTCCAGGGCGTAGGCGCTGACGAACGCCCATGTCAGGCTGAGCAGTGCCAGTACCCAAAGCGCACGGTGCATTCTGCCGCTCACGACGACGGTGATCGAAAGCAGCGCAAGCGCGCCCATCAAAAGCGGCGGCAGTCGATGCTCGAGCAGGCGGCCCGATACGTCGGGGGCAAGGGAAATCATGATTGTCAAAGCAACCACGCTTAGCAGCACTGAACGGAGTATAAGCGACCGAGTGGGTGGCGCACGTTCCGCCAGCGTCACCAGTGCGATGCCGCCAAGATAGGAAAGAAACGGCACCGCATAGAGGAAGTACCGCATGTTGGGTCCATA
>JBFHFG010000123.1:0-7399 GCA_041583815.1 Halovulum sp. | reverse complement strand
GGCTGGAGATGGGGCTGGGCGAGCTGGCCACGATCCGCGACCTGCGCCTGCCGGTCGTGATCGTCGTGCTGGTCGACGAAAGCCTCGCCCTGATCGAGCTGAAACAACGCGGGTCGCAGCGGCCCAACCTTGGTGTCGATTTCGGCGGCACGGACTTTCCCGCCGTCGCCGCCGCACTGGGCGGGCACGGCGTCTGGGTGGAGGATACCGACGCACTGCGCGCCGAGGCCGAAGCGGCACTGGCGCGGGACGGCTTCAGCATCCTTGCCTGCCGGATCGGGCGGCGCGCCTATGACGGGACGTTTTAGGGTCCGGCCCTTGCGGGCCGGAGCCTCCGGCGGGGATACTTGAAGAAAGTGGAAGGTGGGTGCTAGGCCTGCGCGGCGCGCGGAACCGGCGGGCGCGGCATGCGCATCCGGGCGACGAGCGTGGAGCCGGCAAAGGCGGCAATGGCCCAGACCCAGCCGTGCAGCGATCCCGAGGCAAGCCCGCCGAGGTAGCCGCCGATGTTGCAGCCATAGGCAAGGCGCGCGCCGTAGCCCATCATCAGCCCGCCAAGCACGGCAGTCCAGACCTGATCGAAGCTGAGCCGCCAGACCGGGGCGAAGCGCCCGGCCAGGCCTGCTGCGCCCAGCGCGCCCAGCATGATGCCGAAATCCATCACCGAGGTGCTGTCTGCGAAGACCGACCGGGCGAGGGTCTGGTCGGACCAGGGGGACATGATCCAGCTTTCGCGCGGCACGCCGATCGCATCGCCGATCTTGGCGCCCCAGAGGCCGAACGCCTGGGTGATGCCCCAGGGGCGGTTCAGCACCAGGAAGGTCAGCACGCCGACAACCGCCAGCGTGATCGCGCCCAGCCAAGGCGACCAGGGGCCGCCGAGGATAGAACCGGTCTTGCGGGCCTGTTCGAGGCTGCCATGGGTGCGGCGCTCGTACCAAACCGTCGCCCAGGCCAGCGCGCCGAGCACGCCCAGCATGATGACCAGCGACGGGAAGACGCCCAGGTTCTCGACCAGGGAGTAGCGCCCGGCTGAGGGCAGGCTGCGCCAGAACGGCAGGTGGGCGACGCCGATCAGCGTACCGATGATGAAGAAGATCAGCGTGATCACCATGCGGGTGCTGCCGCCGCCCACGGTGAACAGAGTGCCCGAGCCGCAGCCACCACCGAACTGCATGCCCGCGCCGAAGATGAACGCGCCGACCAGCATACCGACGCTCATCGGCTGCACCCAGGCATAGGCGCCGTACCAGGCGATCATCGGGTAGGAGAACACGATGGTCAGCGCGATCAGCAGGAACTGTGCGCGCAGGCCGGTGCCGCGGCCTTCGGTCACGATCCTGCGCCAGGCGGCGGTGAACCCGAAAGCTGCATGGTAGAGCCCCACGCCCGCCAGGCCGCCGACCAGCGTGGCCAGTGCAAGCTTGATCCCGGCAGCGTTCCACGCAAGGCCCGCAACCACCAACAGCCCGGCCGCTGCCGCGACCATCGGAACTGCCTGTCTTCTTTGCATCATGTCACGCGTTCTCCCTCAAACTGCGCGCGGCGGCGAATAACAGGTTCGTGACCTGACGCCCATGTGAGTTGCCCGGACCGGTGCCGGCACAAATGGATGGTATACGCACGACGGACAGCTAATTCCATCAGGAGCAGGATATGGCGCATACGACGGATCTTGGCGGCTGCGAAACCACGCTGCCCGCCGCGGCGCTGGACGCCTGGGACGCGACGATCCGTGGGTTCCTGGCCCATGCGGCAGCGACGCCGGACCACCTGGCCCGCACCCTGCAGGCCGCGCCGGAGTTTGCGCAGGGCCATGCCGTGAAGGGCCTGTTCTGCCTGCTGCTGGGCCGCAGTGAGATGACCGACATCGCCCGCACCTGCCGCGCCACGGCCCGGCAGGCGGCGGCGAAATGCCCACCCAACAGGCGCGAGTCCGCCTACCTGGACGCGTTGGACGCCTGGCTGGAGGGCCGCCCCTCGCACGCCGCGGCGACGCTGGAATCCGTGCTCGAGGCCAACCCGCGCGACGCGCTGGCGATGAAACTGGTGCAGGCGATCCGCTTTGTCCTGGGGCAGCCCGGGTCGATGCGTCGCTCGATCGAGGGGGTGATCGACCGGTGGGATGATCACCCGGCGCTGGGCTACCTGAAGGGGTGCTATGCGTTTACCCTGGAGGAGACCGGCGACTATACTGCAGGCGAGACCGCCGGGCGCGAGGGGCTGCTGCTGGCCCCGGACGACGCCTGGGGGCTGCACGCGGTGGCGCATGTCTACGACATGACCGCGCGGGCCGGTGACGGGCTGTACTGGCTTTCGGGGCAGACCCGGGCGTGGGAGCATTGCAACAACTTCCGCTTCCACGTCTGGTGGCATATCGCGCTGATGCACCTGGACCAGGGCCAGTATGACGCCGCGCTGGACCTGTACGACACCGAGATTCGCGCCGAGCGTACCGACGACTACCGCGATATCGCCAATGCCACCTCGCTGCTGTCACGGCTCGAGATCGAGGGCATCGACGTCGGCGCGCGCTGGGACGAACTGGCAGACCTTGCCGAGAAACGCACCGGCGACGGGGCGCTGGTGTTTGCCGACCTGCACTACATGCTGGCGCTGATCGGCGGCCACCGGGCGGACGCCACCGCCGACTTACTGCGCCGGATGAGCGGCGACGCCGCGCGCCGCGATACCGAAATCGCGCGCCTGATGGCCCGCCCCGGCCTGTCCGCCGCCACCGGACTGGAGGCCTATGGCGAAGGGCATTTCGCCGAAGCGTTCCTGAACCTGAACGCCGCGCGGCGCGACCTGCAGTCCATCGGTGGCAGCCATGCCCAGCGCGATGTGTTCGAGCGTCTGACCATCGAGGCCGCCCTGCGCGGCGGTTACCTGAACGCCGCTGAGCGGATGCTTGCCGATCGCACGCGCCAACGTGGCGGCGCGGTAGATGGATATACATGTAGGCGTATGGACTTGATTGCTGCGGCGCGGCAGAACCCGTTGCACCGCAGCGCAACCGGGGCCAGCGCCTGACATGGGACGTACAAGACAGCACAATGACGACTGCAACAAACCGGCCACGCGACCCCAGACTCGACTTCTTTCGCGGTCTGGCGATGTTCATCATCCTACTGGCCCATACGCCGGGAAACCCGTGGGCTTTATGGATCCCCGCGCGGTTCGGCTTTTCTGACGCTACCGAAATCTTCGTGTTCTGCTCGGGCATGGCCTCGGCGCTGGCCTTCGGCGGAGTTTTCGACCGTCACGGTTGGGGCCTTGGCGCGGCGCGGATCGTTTTCCGCGTCTGGCAGGTTTATTGGGCGCATATTGCCACGTTCTTCGTCATCGCGATGGCAATGGTCGCAGTGAACGCGGCGGACATCGGAACCCGCGACTATGTCGGGCAGTTGAATCTGTGGCCGTTTTTCAAGAACCCGACGGGGAACCTGTTGGGGCTGATGACGTTGTCATACGTTCCCAACTACTTCGACATTCTGCCGATGTATCTTGTCATTCTTGCGATGGTGCCGCTGGTGATGGCGCTGGCCCGGGTTTCGGTGCCAGCGGTGTATGTCGTTCTGATTGCGCTTTGGGCTGCCTCGAATGTGGGCGGCGTGGCCGAAGCGGGGGGCACCGCGTTGCAGCCCATGGCCGATGCGCTGTGGTTCCTGCATCTGCCGGCACAATATTTCTTCGAACCGCCAAACAATGCCCGCAACTGGTTCTTCAACCCCTTCGCCTGGCAACTGGTGTTCTTTACCGGCTTCGGCTTCATGCGGGGCTGGATCGCGCCGCCGCCGGTACGTTGGTGGCTGGTGGCTGTCGCCCTGGCGGTCGTGCTGCTGACGATTCCGTTCGCGTGGTTCCGCGTCTACCAGGACCAGGGCTATTTCATGGGCCTGATCGCCAGCGCGGACCGCGCGTGGATCCGTGACTGGCGCGCGGACTGGGGCTTCCTGTTCAACAAGACCGATTTCGGGATCCTGCGCTACGTACACTTCCTGGCACTGGCCTATCTGGCCTGGATCTGCGCCGGTCCCGGCGGGGCCTGGCTGTCGTTCGGACGGGCGTGGACGACCATCGTCGGCGTTGTCCGCAAGGTCGGGCAGCAGTCGCTGGCGGTGTTCGTGACCTCGCTGGTTGTTGCGCGATTCCTTGGCATCGCGTTCGACATCTGGGGCACGGACGTATTGACGTTGATCGCCATCAACATCGTCGGCTTCGCGATCCTGATCACCACCGCCTACGCCGTCGGCTGGTTCAAGAGCAGCCCGTGGCGGCAACCGCCCCGCGACGCTGGCGCCGTACTCCCGCAACCGGCTGTGAAAGCCGCCCCGCTACCGGAAGGACGCCCGGCATGAGTGCACTGACCCGCCGCCAGGCGCTGGCGCTGGCCACCGCCTTTGCCGCGCTGCCCGGCCTGAGCCGCGCGAATGGCACCGAAGAACCCGGCATGACGCTTGGCGAAGCCTCGGGGTTTGGCCCGGATTATGTGCGCGACATGGCGCGCACGCTGGCCGAGCAGCCCTACCAGGAACCCGCGCGGGTGCCGCAGGAATGGCTGGACCTGACCTACGACCAGTACCGGTCGATCTGGTTCGACACCCGCAACGCGTTGTGGCGCGGGCAGGATCGGCCCGTGCAGGTCGAGTTCTTTGCTCCCGGCCTGTACTTTCCTACACCCATCCGGGTCAACGCGGTGGAC
Organism: Halovulum sp.; assembly: GCA_041583815.1. Lineage (GTDB taxonomy): Bacteria > Pseudomonadota > Alphaproteobacteria > Rhodobacterales > Rhodobacteraceae > Halovulum. The sequence continues at coordinate 2,694 of JBFHFG010000123.1, read as the reverse complement.
CCGGCCAAGGGACAGGCCCGGCCGGTGATGTTCGATCTGCGGGTCTTCGACCGGACCGACAAGTTCCCGGATCTGCCGATTGACGAGACGCTGGGCTATTCCGGCCTGCGCCTGCACGGCGAATTGGAAAAGCCCGGCATCTTCCAGGAATACGCCGTGTTCCAGGGCGCCAGCTATTTCCGCGCCATCGGCAAGGGGCATACTTATGGGTTGTCGGCGCGCGGACTGGCGTTGAACACTGCTGCCCCCGAGGGCGAGGAGTTCCCCGAATTCCGCGAATTCTGGATCGAAACCCCGGAACCCGGCCAGCAGGACGTGGTGGTTCACGCGCTGCTGGACAGCCCGTCGACCACCGGGGCCTACCGGTTCCGCATCCAGCATGGCGACACGACGGTAATGGATGTTTCGGCCAGCCTGTTCCCGCGGGTCGAACTGGCCAATGTCGGGATCGCGCCGCAAACGTCGATGTTCTTCTTCGACCAGACGAACCGCGACCGCCACGCCGACTTCCGGCCCGCCGTGCACGACAGCGACGGGCTGCTGATGTGGAACGGCGCGGGCGAACGCCTGTGGCGCGCGCTGTCGAACCCGCGCGAACTGCAACTGTCGTCCTTTGTCGATGACAACCCACGCGGCTTCGGCCTGATGCAGCGCGCCCGGCGGTTCTCGGACTATGCCGACTTCGCGGCGCATTACCACCAGCGGCCCGGCCTGTGGGTCGAACCCGCCGAAGGCTGGGGTCCGGGCACGGTGACGCTTGTCGAAATCCCCACCGACAAGGAGATCTACGACAACATCGTCGCCTACTGGCGCCCGCATGCGCCGCTGACGCCGGGAACCGAGCATCGTTTCGGATACCGCCTGCACTGGAGCTCGGCCGCCCCGATCGAGGCCGACCGGGCGCATGTTCTGGAAACCCGCATGGGGCCCAGCTTTTCGGGCCGGCCACTGGCCGCGATCGACTTCGCGCCGCACCCGCGCCTGCCGCTGGACCTGTCCCGGATCACCGCCCACGCCTCGACGAACCGTGGCACGGTCAGTGACCCGATCCTTCAACACAACCCGGAAACCGGAGGCGTCCGCCTGGACTTCGGCTTCGACCCGGATGGGGATCGCGCGATGGAACTGCGCGCCCAGCTGATGGTCGACGGCGCCCCGGTGTCCGAGGTCTGGCTTTACCGGTGGACGACATGACGCAGATGCCTCACATCCTGATCCCGCCGCCCCAGACGCCGCTGGCGATGCCGCCGCAGGCGTTGGACCGTGCGCCCGACGCGCCCCGGCTGGCCCCCGATGGCCGCACCGTGCAGCTTGCGCGCCTGTTCGTGTTCGGTTTCGCCGGTGCGACCACCGCCGCCTTGGGCGCGGTCATGCACGACTGGTTCAAGCTGGGCGGGCTGGGCTGGGTCGAACTGGCGATCATGGTCTGCGGCGTCATGGCTGCGTTCTGGATCGCGCTGTCGGTGGCCACGGCCGTACTGGGTTGCCTGCCGCGGCGCGCACGTCCGGCCATCGGTCCGCTGGCGCCGCTCGATATCGCCGTGCTGATGCCGATGTACGGCGAGGATGCCCCGGCCGTCGCGGGCAACCTGCGCCCACTGATGGAGGGGCTTGCCGCGTCCGGCTCTGCGCATCGGTTCTCGCTCTATGTCCTTTCCGATACCCGCGATCCCGACAAGGTCATCGCCGAGGCACGGGCCATCGCGCATCTGGACACGATGCTGCCGGGAACGCGCGTGTATTACCGCCATCGCGACGACAACCATCGGTTCAAGGCCGGGAACATCCAAGACTGGGTGGAACGCTGGGGCGGGGCGCATGAGGCCATGCTGGTGCTAGACGCCGACAGCGTGATGACACCCGACACCGTGCTGCACCTTGCCGATACCCTGGCGGCCGAGCCCGAACTGGGCCTGGTGCAAACCGTGCCGCGCCTGATCGGCGGCCAGACCCTTTGGGCACGGGCGCAGCAGTTCTCGAACACGATCTACGGCGCGACGCTGGGCCGGGGCCTGGCATTGTGGTCCGGGTCGGCGGCGAATTACTGGGGCCACAACGCACTGATCCGCACGGCGGCCTTCGCTGCCGCTGCCGGTTTGCCCGACCTTCCCGGTCGTCGTCCGTTCGGCGGGCTGATCCTCAGCCACGATTTCGTCGAGGCCGCGCTGCTGCGCCGTGCAGGCTGGCGCGTGCGCTTCCTTCCCGACGCCGAAGGCAGCTTCGAGGAAACGCCCGCGACCCCGATCGCCCATATCCTGCGCGACCGGCGCTGGTGCCAGGGCAACCTGCAACACCTGCGCCTGCTCGGAGCCTCGGGGCTGCACCCGCTCAGCCGGATCCATCTGCTGCAAGGGGCGGTCGGTTACCTGTCGTCGATCCTGTGGTTGACGCTGATGGTCTGCTGGGTGCTGGTCGTCAGTGGCCAGGGCGACGGACCGATCCGTTATTTCTCGGACGCGAACCCCCTGTTCCCGGCCTGGCCCGACATGGACATCGTCAACCGCATCCTGATCCTGGGCCTGATCTATGGCATGCTGGTCGCGCCCAAGATCCTGGGCGCGCTGAGGTATTGGGCCACGGACCCGGCGCTGCGCGTGGTTGGCGGCCCGGTCCGCTTCCTCCTGTCCATCCTGGCCGAAGTGGTGCTGTCGATCCTGTTGGCGACAATGCTGATGGTCCAGCACGTAGTCGCGG
>JBFHFG010000122.1:0-7411 GCA_041583815.1 Halovulum sp. | reverse complement strand
GGTCAGGAACAGCCAGACGCAGACCAGCAGCACGAAGGAGAGATAGAGCATCAGGTCGTGACCGAACAGGATCGGGCCGATCACGGGAATGTCCGACAGGAAGAAGTCCAGCCGGGGAAAGGCGGGCGGCTTGATCCCGGAGTAGGGCTGCCCGATCAGTGCCGCAAGGCCGAGGCCGAACAGCGTCAGTGCAAGGCCCGTTGCCACCTGGTTCGACAGCAGGATCTGCGTCAGCACCCCGAAGATCAGCGCCAGGGCTGCCCCGGCCACGGCGGCAGCAAGGACACCCAGCATCGGCGAGGTGGTTTCGACCGCGACGGCGAAACCGGCAACCGCGCCGATGATCATCATGCCCTCGACTCCAAGGTTCAGGACGCCGGATTTCTCGACCACCAGCTCTCCGAGTGCGGCCAGCATCAGGGGGGTGGCGGCGACCATGATCGATACGGTCAGCAGCACCGGGTTCAGCCCGTTCGCGATGGCAAAGACGATCAGCGCCAGGATCGCCGTCAGCGTGACCGCCAGCAGGGGGAGCGTGGGGCGGTTCATGCGGCCCTCCGGACACGGCGAAGGCGGAAGCGCGACAGCACTTCGGTCGCCAGAAGGAAGAACAGCAGCATGCCCTGGAAGACCGAGATCGCGGCGGCGGGGATCTGCAAGGTGAATTGCGCCGTCTCGCCGCCGATATAGGTCAGCGCCATGACGAGGCTTGCCAGCACGATCCCTAGCGGATCGAGCCGGCCCAGGAAGGCCACGATGATCGCCGTGAAGCCGTAGCCGACGGGCAAGGACGGCACGAGTTGGCCGACAGGGCCGGCGGCCTCGAACATGCCGGCGAGGCCCGCAAGTGCGCCGGAGATCCCGAGACAGGCCGCGACCATCGCGTTGGTCGACACGCCTGCGAAGCGCGCGGCGCGCGGGGCTGCGCCCATCAGCCGGACGCGGTAGCCGAAGACGTGGCGGTGCAGCGTGACATAGGCCGCGACTGCGACGCCCAGCGCGATCAGTACGCCGATATGCGCGCGTGTGCCGCCCAGTAGGATCGGCAGTGTGGCGCTGTCGTGGAACATGCGGCTTTCGGGAAAGTTGAAGCCCGCCGGGTTGCGCAGCGGGCCGGACACGAGCGCCGATAGCCACAGCTCGGCCACGTAGACCAGCATGAGCGAGACGAGAATCTCGTTCGCGCCGAAGCGGATCTTCAGGATTGCGGGGATCATCGCCCAGAGAAAGCCGCCCAGCATCCCCGCAACGGCCATCAGCGGCAGCAGCCACAGGCCCGGCACGTCCCAGAAGGCCAGCCCGACGGCGCCACCCGAAAGCGCGCCGATGATGAACTGGCCCTCGGCGCCGATGTTCCAGACGCCCGCGCGAAAGCCGAAGGACAGGCCAACGGCGATCAGCGTCAGGGGTGCGGCCTTGACCAGCAGTTCCGAGCGCGAAAACGGGTCCAGCAGCGGATCGACAAAGATGATGCGGATCGCCTCGACCGGGTTCTTGCCCAGCGCGGCAAACAGGATGCCGCCCGCGATCATGGTCAGTACGACCGCCAGAACCGGCACCGCCGCCTGGAGCGCCGCCGGGGGCGCGGTGCGCGGCTCAAGCATCAGCACGGGGCGCGTCCTTTCCTGTCTGATCCTTCATGCTGCCGCCCATCATCAAGCCGATCTCGTCGATGGTCAGCGAGCCGGTGCGCTGCGGTGCGGACAGCCGACCGCCTTCCAGCACCGAGAACGTGTCGGAAATCTCCATCAGTTCGTCGAGGTCCTGGCTGATGACCAGAACGCCGGTGCCCTCGGCCGCCAGGTCGCGCAGCGCGGTGCGGATCGTGGCGGCAGCGTGGGCGTCCACGCCCCAGGTCGGCTGGTTCACGACCAGCACGCGGGGGCGCTGCATGATCTCGCGTCCGATGACGAATTTCTGCAGGTTGCCGCCCGAAAGCGCCCGCGCCTTGGTTTCGGCAGACGGTGTTCGCACGTCGAAGCGTCGGATCACGGCGCGGGCGAAATTGGTCGTGGTCGCGGGCTTGATGAAGCCGCGATAGGAAAGGCGCTGGCGGCGGTTGCCAGTCAGGAAGGCATTCTCGATCAGGCTCATATCGCCGGCTGCGGCGTGGCCCAGCCGTTCTTCGGGGGCCGAGAGAAGGCCGTATTGGCGGCGCTCGGTCGGGCCCATCGCGCCGATCTGGCGGGATTCCAGCACCAGCTTGTCGGCGTCGACGCGGGTCTCGCCCGAGAGCACGCGCATCAACTCTTCCTGCCCGTTGCCCGCGACGCCCGCGATGCCCAGCACCTCGCCGGTGCGCAGTTCCATAGACACGTTCTTCAGCGTGGTGCCGAACGGCGTTTCGGCGGGCAAAGTCAGGTCGCGCAGGCGCAGCAGCGGCGTCCCGGGAGAGAACAGGCGGGGCAGAGGACGGGTCAGTTCCAGCCCGATCATCATCTCGGCCAACTGGCGTGCTGTCTTTTCCGCCGGGCGGCATTCGGCCACGACTCGGCCCGAGCGCAGGATCGTCGCGCGGTCGCAGAGCGAGCGGATTTCCTCGAGCTTGTGTGAGATGTAGAGGATCGCGACGCCTTCCGACGCCAGTTGCCGCAGCGTCTGGAACAGCGTGTCGACCTCTTGCGGGGTCAGCACGCTGGTCGGCTCGTCCATGATGAGGATGCGCGGGCTCTGCAGCAGGCAGCGCACGATCTCGACCCGTTGGCGTTCGCCGACTGACAGGTCGCCCACCAGCCGGTCTGGATCAAGCGGCAGGCCGTAGGCGTTGGCCACGTCGCGAATACGCTGGCCCAGTTCCGTGCGGCCCGGTGGGTCGGTCATGCCGAGCGCGACGTTCTCGGCCACCGACAGTGCCTCGAACAGCGAGAAGTGCTGGAACACCATCGACACGCCGGCGGCGCGGGCGGCCTGGGGGCCGCGCGGCTCGTACTGGGTGCCGTCGACGTACATCTCGCCCTTGTCGGGGGTGACAAGGCCGTAGATCGTCTTGACCAGGGTGGATTTGCCGGCGCCGTTCTCGCCCAGAAGGGCGTGGATCTCGCCGGGCGCGACTTCGAAATGGATGTCGCTGTTGGCCAGCACACCCGGATAGGACTTCGTGAGTCCACGGATCGAGAGGAGTGCGCTCAAGCGGAGTGCCCCTTCGCCTTCTTGTCCCTGTCGGTGCCGGTTCCGGTGCCGCTTCTGTCGGCGGTCAGATCCCTGAGTAGCGCATGAACCACGCTCACGGCAATGGCTTGCGGCTGTTTGCCCAACGCGGGGTCGCCGATGGGGCAGTCGAGACGGGCGAGCCGTTCGGGCGGATGGCCAAGGTCGCGCAGGCGATTCAGGAACCGAGCCTTCTTGGTGGCAGAGTCGATCAGGCCGAGGTGCGCAAAGGGACGCGAGAGGATCGCGTGGCAGAGTTCCAGGTCCAGCGTGTGGGAATAGGTCAGCACGTAGTGCCGGGCCTCGGCCGGGGCGTGGGCGGTGACGCGGGGCAAGTCAGTGGCGACCAGCATGTCCGCGTGGGCCGGGATTGTCTGGGGAAAGCGGGCGCGGGTATCGTCGATCCATGTGACGTGGACCGGCAGGCCCTCAAGCGTCGTGACCAGCGCACGGCCGACATGGCCCGCGCCCCAGATCCAGACCGGGATCGGGGTTTCGGTGGTGGGTTCGATGAACCAGCCGTCGGTGAGCGTTGGCGTCACCGGCTGGCCCCCACGCGCATCGCGCAGGGCGCGGGTGATGGATAGCGGCGGTTCGGATTGCCCCGACGTAGTGGGGCGGGCGTAGGCGCCGGTTTCGGGGATCGTGGCAAGCTCGGTTCGCGTGATCCGTTCGATCAGCAGGGTGACCGAGCCGCCGCAGCACTGGCCAAGCGCTGGGCCGAGGGGTTGGATCAGCAGGTTGCGGGCGAAGGGCGTTTCGTCCGCAAGCAGGCGGCGGGCCTGGGCAGCGGCGTCGTATTCCAGCGCGCCGCCACCGATGGTGCCCTGCTGGCCGTCGGTCCAGACAAACATCGCGGTGCCAGTCTCGCGCGGGGTCGAGCCGGCGTGACCCGCGACAACGATGCGGGCGACCACGCCATGTGCGGCCACCGCCTTCGCCAGCGCAGGGCGGTCCAGGCTCATCCGACGCTCCACGGGTTGCCGCGCACGTGGTCCACGGCGCGCAGGATGCGTTCCGGCGTGGCGGGGGCCGAAAGGTCGGGATAGACGCTGCGGTCGCCGCATTGCGCGACCGCGTGGCTCAGGGCCATCAGGGCCGAGATGCCCAGCATCAGGGGCGGTTCCCCCACGGCCTTGGAACGATAGATCGTCTGCTCGCGGTTGGCACCGTCCCAGAGCGCGACGTTGAACTCGCGCGGGCGGTCCGCGCAGGCGGGTATCTTGTAGGTGGACGGCGCGTGCGTGGCGAGGCGGCCGTCCGGTGTCCAGACCAGTTCCTCCATCGTCAGCCAGCCGGCGCCCTGCACATAGCCGCCCTCGATCTGGCCGATGTCGATGGCCGGGTTCAACGAGGTGCCGCAGTCGTGCAGGATGTCGGTGCGCAGGATGCGGTTCTCGCCGGTCAGGGTGTCGATGGCGACTTCGGTCACGGCGGCGCCGTAGGCGAAGTAGTAAAACGGTCGGCCTTTGCCCGCGCGGCGGTCCCAGACGATCTTGGGCGTGGCGTAGAAACCGGTTGCCGACAGCGATACGCGGGCCATGTAGGCGGCCTGCACCAGTTCCTTGAAGCTGAGGCGCTCGGACCCGATCTCGACCCCTTCGGGGGTGAAACGGATGCGCGCAGGCTCGGTCTGCCAGCGTTCGGCGGCGAATTCGACAAGCCGGTCTCGGATCGTCTCGCAGGCGGCCTTGCAGGCCATGCCGTTCAGATCCGAGCCGGAGCTTGCCGCCGTGGCCGAGGTGTTCGGCACCTTGCCGGTGTCGGTGGCGGTGATGCGCACGGCCTCGAGCGGTTGCTCGAACACCTTGGCGGCGACCTGCGCGACCTTGGTATTCAGGCCCTGGCCCATCTCGGTCCCGCCGTGGTTCAGGTGGATCGAACCGTCTGAGTAGACATGCACCAGCGCGCCCGCCTGGTTGAGGTGGGTCAATGTGAACGAGATGCCGAACTTCACCGGGGTCAGTGCGATGCCGCGCTTGAGGATCGGGCTTTCGAGGTTCGCCGCCTCGATCGCGGCACGACGGGCGGTGTAGTCCGAGGTTTCCGCCAGCCGCTCGGTCAGGGCGTTGATGACGCAGTCCTCGACCGGCATGTGATAGGGCGTCGTTTGCAGGTCGGTCGCTGGTGTGTGGACCGCTGGTGCGGGAACCTGTGCGCCGCGCGACGCCTCGTCGCCGGGCACGTCGGTTGCCGTGGGCTGGTCGGCCTGCGGCGCGGGGGCCGAAGCGTCACTGTCGCGGTAGAAATTCGCCCGGCGCACCTCGTACGGGTCGCGGTCCAGCGCGTGGGCGATGTGGTCCACGATCCGCTCGATCCCGACCATGCCTTGCGGGCCGCCAAAGCCGCGGAAGGCGGTGGCGGACTGTGTGTTCGTCACCAGCCGGTGCGAGCGGATGCGGATATGCGGCAGGTGATAGGCGTTGTCGGCGTGCAGCATTGCCCGGTCGGCGACGGGCAGCGAGAGATCGGCGCTCCACCCGCAGCGGCAGTACTGCACGACGTCCAACGCGATGATCCGGCCGGTTTCGTCGAAGCCCACGTCGTAGTCGATGCGGAAATCGTGGCGTTTGCCGGTGATGACCATGTCGTCGTCGCGGTCATAGCGCATCCGCGCGGCGCGGCCGGTGCGGGTCGCGGCGATGGCGCAGGCCACCGCCAGCGAGTTGCCCTGGCTTTCCTTGCCGCCGAACCCGCCGCCCATGCGTCGGGTTTCCACCCGGACCAGCGCATAGGGCAGGTTCAGCGCGGCGGCGACCTTGTGCTGGATTTCCGACGGGTGCTGGGTCGAACAGTGCACTGTCACGTCGCCCTCGCCCGGCAGGGCCAGCGCGGCTTGGCCTTCGAGGTAGAAATGCTCTTGCCCGCCAATGTGGATGCTGCCTTGCAGGCGGCGGGGGGCACTGGACAGGTGCCCTTCGGCGTCGCCCTGGGCGAAGGTCAGTGGTGGTTCCAGTTCCGGTGCGCCGCGTTCCAGCGCATCCTCGATGGTCAGGATCGGCGGATCCTCGGCGATGTCGGGCTTGCCCAGCCGCGCGGCGCGGCGGGCGGCGAGGTGACTTTCGGCGATCACCAGGAACAGGGGTTGGCCGACGAAGTGCACCCTGTCCGTGGCCAGCAGCGGTTCCGGCGCGGGGGCGGGCGAGACATCGTTGGCGAAAGGCAGGTCATCGGCGGTCAACACGTCGATGACGCCGGGGGCGTCGCGGACCGCGCTGAGATCCAGTCCGTTCAGCTTGCCGCGCGCCACCGGGGACAGGCCGAAGGCCAGGTGCACGGCGTCATCGGGAAGCGGCACGTCGTCAGTATAGCGGGCGCGACCGGTGACATGCAGCGGCGCGCTGTCGTGGGTTTTCGACTGGTGAACGCTCATGCGGGGGCCCCCTCGATGCGGGAGGAGCGGGCCAGGCGGGTGGGCGTGCCCTGATCCTCGTGGAAGGTACGCAGCAACATGTTGGCGGCGGTGCGCAGGCGATATTCGGCGCTGGCGCGCATGTCGGTCAGCGGGGTGAAATCCTGCGCGAAGGCGGGCAGCGCGGCCTCGACCGTCGCAAGCGTCCAGGGCTGGCCCGCCAGCGCGCGCTCGACATGGGCGGCGCGCTTGGGGATGCCCGCCATGCCCCCGAAGGCGATGCGGGCCGAGGTCACTGTGCCGTCCGCGACCTGGATGTTGAAGCAGCCGCAGACCGCCGAGATGTCGCTGTCGAAGCGTTTCGACAGCTTGTGGCAGCGCAGCCGGTCGGGCTGGGCGGGTATGTGGACGCTATCGACGAATTCGCCCGGCTTCCGGTCTTGTTTGCCGTAATCGAGGAAGAAATCCTCAAGCGGGATGGTGCGGCGGGTGTCGCCCTGGCGCAGGGTCAGCTGCGCGCCGAGAGCGATCAGCGCCGGTGGGCTGTCACCGATCGGGGACCCGTTGGCGATGTTGCCGCCTACGGTCGCCGTCGCGCGGACCTGCGCGCCGCCGAAGCGGCGGATCAACTCGGCCAGGTCCGGGTGGCGGGCTGCCATCACGCCGCGCAGGCGCGACAGCGTCACGCCCGCGCCGACCGTGAGCGCGCCGTCCGGCGCGGTCGCGATCCGCTGCTGGTCGTGCAGGCGGTGCAGGAAAACCAGCGGGCGCGGACGGCGGAGGGCCTTGGTCACGCTGAGGCCGATGTCCGTTGCGCCCGAAACGAGCGTGGCGTCGGGATGGGCGGCGTAATACTCGGCGAAACTGTCCACGGTGGCGGGCAGGCAGTAGTCCGGCCGGCCCGCCCCGTTG
>JBFHFG010000121.1:0-7571 GCA_041583815.1 Halovulum sp. | reverse complement strand
TCACCCGCTGGGGCCGGTTCGCGCAGGTGATGGACGGGATCGACGCCGCGCAAGAGGCAGGTATCCGCGTCAAGATCAACGCCGTGGCGCTGAAGGGCATCAATGACGACGAGGCGTACCGCTTTGTCGAATGGTGCGGCCAGCGCGGCTTCGACCTGACCTTCATCGAGGTCATGCCGATGGGCGAAGACATGGGCGACGGTCTGCGACTGGACCAGTACTGGGATCTGGACGATGTCCGCGCGCACCTGGCGCAGCGCTGGACGCTGACGGACATTCCACTGTCCACCGGCGGACCCGCGCGCTATGTCCGGGTCGAGGAAACCGGGCAGCGGATCGGTTTCATCACGCCCCTGTCCCACAATTTCTGCGAAAGCTGCAACCGCGTGCGGCTGACCTGCACCGGGCAGCTTTACATGTGCCTGGGCCAGGAAGACGACGCCGATCTGCGCGGTGTTCTGCGCGACAGCGACAGCGACGCGGCACTGGACGCCGCGATCCGGGCAGCCATCGCGCGCAAGCCCAAGGGCCACGACTTCGACTATTCGCGTCAGAAGGTCGCTGGCACCATGACCCGTCACATGAGCCATACCGGCGGCTGACATGACAAGGCCCCGGCGTCACCGCCGGGGCCCCTGATCCGTCATCGTAGCATGTTGGCAGACCGACGCTGTCAGTGGCGCGCCAGGAAATCGTCGACCTCGCGCTCGGCTTCGGCGCGTTCTTTGCCGTAACGCTCCTGCACGGCGCCGACAAGCTGGTCGCGCTTGCCCTCGATCCGGTCCAGATCATCGTTCGTCAGGTCGCCCCAGGCTTCCTGCACCTTGCCTCTGAGCTGTTTCCAGTTGCCTTCCAGCTGATCGTTGTTCATGTCACTTCCCCCTTTGCGTTTCGCAAGACCCGGCGGCCGATCCGCCGTGTCGGGGGATTAACGCCCGCGGCGGGGGCTTGTTCCGCACGATCGCAGCATCAGCGGCCACCCGCCCGCGGGTCCATCGCGTCGCGCAGCCCGTCGCCGATGTAGTTGACGCTCAGCACCGTCAGCGAGATTGCCAGCCCGGGCCAGATCACCCGCCCCGGCGTCAGTGTCATGAAGTTTACGCCATCGAACAGCAACCGGCCCCAGGTCGGAAAATCGGACGGGAACCCCAGGCCCAGGAAAGACAACGCGCTTTCCAGCAGGATCGCGTTGGCCACGCCCAACGCGGCCGAGACCATGATCGGCGACAGGACATTGGGCAGAATGTGCCGGGTGATGATCCGTCTTGGCCGCGTCCCGATCGAGCGCGCTGCAAGAACGTATTCCTGCTCGCGCAGGGCCAGCACCTCGCCGCGCACGATGCGCGCGGTCTGCATCCAGCTGGTGATGCCGATGACGGCGACGATCAGGATGAAAATCCCGATCTCGGGGCCGAACGCAGCGCGAAGCGTGTCGCGGAACAAAAGGATCACAACCAGCAGCAAGGGAAGCAGTGGCAAGGCCAGGAACAGGTCGACCAGCCGCATCAGCGGGCCGTCCAGCCAGCGGAAGAACCCCGCCAGAACACCCACTATCGTGCCCAGGGCGATGCTCAGCAACATTGCCGTCACCCCGACCGCCAACGAGACACGCCCGCCGCGTAGTACCTGTGCCAGCAGGTCCCGGCCCAGGTTGTCCGTGCCTAGCGGATGCTTCCAGGACGCGCCATGGTTCTTGTCCAGGTAGTCGAGGTATTGCGGATCCACGGTGTGGACCAGCGGTCCCAACAGCACCAGCAGAACGATGGCCGTCAGCACCATCAGCCCCGCCACCGCGCCGCGATGCGACAGGAACCGCGACACCAGCGCGGCCCGACGCGTGGCAGCGCGCCGCCGGCCGGGGATTGCCTGATCAGTCATAGCGCACACGCGGGTCGAGCACGCCGTACAGCAGGTCGGCAATCAGGTTGAACAGCACGATCATGATCGCGAACAGGAAGGTGATCGTCTGCACCAAGGGAATGTCGGCGCTGTGAATACCCTGGATCAGCAACTGGCCGATGCCGTTGATGCGGAATATCTGCTCGGTGATGACCGCGCCGCCCAGCGCCTGGGGAAAGCCAAGCGCGATCACGGTCACCACCGGGATCAGCGAATTGCGCAACACGTGGATCGCCACCACCGAACGTTCGCGCAGCCCCTTGGCGCGCGCCGTCCGCACATAGTCCTGGTCAAGATTGTCCAGCATGGACGCGCGCAGGTAGCGGCTGATCTGGGCGGCGTTGTACAGCGCCAGTACCGCGACCGGCATCAGCATCTGCCGCACCTGCACCCAGAAGCTGGCCCAGTCCGTCACCTTGTGGTTCGTGTCATAGACCGACGGCAGCCATTGCAGCTGGACCGAGAAGATCACGATCAGCAACAGGCCGGTGAAGAACGTCGGCACCGAAAAGCCGACCATGGAAACGAACGTACCAAGCTGATCGAACCAGCTGTACTGGCGATAGGCCGATATCACCCCGATCGGAAGCGCGATCAAGACACCGATCACATAGGCCATGCCGATAACCCACAGAGTCTGCGGAAACCGCTCGACGATCAGGTCGACGACGGGGGAGCGCGTGCTCCAGCTCGTCACCCGCAGGCGGGTCTCGGAATCGCCAATGCTCAGGCCGGTCCATTGCTCGATCAGCGCCAGCGGCTCGTGCCAGAAGAACTGCAGGCACCACTTCATGTACCGCACCGGCATCGGCTGATCCAATCCCAGCTGATGACGGATGTTCGCCCGCACATCGGCCGGAATCGTGATCGGCAGGCTGCCGGTCGGATCATTCGGCGCAAGATCGAGGATCGCGAAGATGATGAAGCTGATGGCCAGCAGTGTCGGAACAGCGAATAGAAGGCGGCGCAAGGCGTAGTTCAGCATCGGGGTCGGCCCCGATGCTGCAAGCCCCCCGCCGCGCGCCCGGCGGCGGGGGGCATTCCTGAGTAGGGACTGCCGTCGCTCACTTCACGCGCGTCCAGTCCTCGATGTTCCAAAGCTCGCTGTCCCACGAGTTCATACGAACACCTTCGATCGAAGCCGCATGGGCCGACACGTCACCGCGGTGCACCAGCGGAATGAACGCGCCCTCGCTGACCAGAACGTCGTTCATGCGCTTGGCCAGTTCAGCCCGTTTTTCAAGCGAGGCGGTCTTGCCCATCTCGGCCACCAGCGCATCATACTCGTCGTTGCAGAAACGGGGATTGTTCGAGCCGACCCACTGGTTCGCGGGCGACGGAACCTCATCGCACTGCCAGTTGGCCATGTACTTTTCAGGATCGGTGCCGTCGAAGGTGTTGGTGTACATCTCGACGTCGGCATAGAACTTCTGGATCGTGTCAGGGCTGGCCGGATCGCTGCCGAAGAACACCGAGGCATCGACGCTGCGCAGCTCGGTCTCGACACCGATCGACTGCCACATCTGCTTGATAAGCGCCTGCGTGCCCTGCCGGACCGAGTTGACCGAGGTCTGGAACAGGATCGACAGACGCACGCCGTCCTTCTCGCGCACGCCGTCGGCACCGCGGACCCAGCCTGCCTCGTCCAGCAGGCGGTTGGCCTCGTCGACATCTGCGGTCTGGCACCAGTCATTCGCGGTCGAAACCATCATGTCCGGCGCGGGCAGGACGTTGCAGGTCACCTTGCCAGCGCTGCCATAGCCGGCGTCGACCAGGATCTGGCGGTCGATGGCCAGGCTCAGCGCGCGGGACACCGCCTGATCGGTCAGGAACGGATGCGGGTGCGCGACCGTCGACCGCTCGTCGCCAAGCGCCGGGTCGGGGTTGGACAGGTTCATCACCAGCCGCTCGACCGCGGGGCCGAAGGACGAAACCACGACGCCTTTGCCGGCGGCCTCCATACCGGCCAGGATCTCGGGCTCGACCTGCAGGTTCCAGGCATAGTCGAACTCACCCGTTTCAAGCACTGCACGGGCGGCACTCGCAGCGTCGCCACCACCCTTGAAGACAGCCGTCGCGAAGGCGGGCTTGTCCGGGTCCCGGTAGTTCTCGTTTGCCTCGAGCACAACGACATCGTTGGGCTTGAACTCGGTCACCTTGAACGGGCCGGTGCCGATCGGATTGAAGTTGGCCTCGGTGCACTCGGGGGCCTTGGCACCCATGCAGTCCTTGAACTGCGCCATCTGGATCACCGGAGACATGGCGCCGACGAGCGGACCGTAGGGAAACGGTTTCGCCACCGAGAAGGTGATCTTCACGGTCTGGTCGTCCAACGCCTCGACGCTCTCGACATCGGTGAACTTGGCGGCAGAGTTGCAGCCACCCTCGGGATGCATGCAATACTCGGCCGAGAACTTCACGTCGGCAGCGGTCAGTGGCGTACCGTCCGACCAGACGATATCGTTGCGCAGCTTCCAGGTGATCGTGCGCAGATCCTCGGACACGCCGCCATTCTCGACCGTCGGAATTTCGGTAACCAGAACCGGCACCATGTTGCCCGCTTCGTCATAGTTGGCCAGCGGGTCCAGAATCATCGAGGATGCTTCCAAATCCTTGGTGCCCCCCGAAAGATACGGGTTCAGAATCGAGGCCGCCTGCCAGTACAGCAAATTCAACTGACCGTCCGAACCACGTTCGGCCAGCGCGCCGGTGGCCGCCATGCTCAGTGCCGCAGCACTTCCCAGAAAAATCTTGAGTCCCATCAAAGGCTCCCTGCTCTTGTCGCGAATGGGGGTCGTTTCAGGCCGAAACACGCGACCGGCCGAACGCCGGACATGCTACGGACTGTTCAGCAGATGGCAAGCGGCGCGATGCCCCTTGCCAACGCTGGTCATGGGTGGATCGCTGCGCGCGCAGATCCCGGTCGCCTGCGGACAGCGGCTGCGGAAGCGGCACCCGGAGGGCGGCCGTTCGGCGCTAGGCACGTCGCCGCGCAGCAGTATCCGGCGGCGCGTGGCCTCGGCCACGGGATCAGGCCGCGGCACCGCAGAAAGCAGCGCCTGCGTATAAGGGTGCTGCGGGGCGGCAAAGACCTGTTCGCGGGGGCCGACTTCGACCAGGCGGCCCAGGTACATCACTGCCACCAGGTCGGCCACGTGCCGGATCACCGACAGGTCGTGACTGATGAACAGGTAGGTCAGTCCCAGACTCGCCTGCAGATCCTTGAGCAGGTTCACGACCTGCGCCTGTATCGATACGTCCAGCGCGGCTATCGGTTCGTCGCAGACGATGAACTGTGGCTCCAACGCAAGGGCGCGGGCGATGCCGATGCGCTGCCGCTGCCCGCCCGAGAACGTGTGCGGATAACGACTGGCCAGGTCAGGGTTCAGACCCACCGACTGCATCAGCGCGGCGACACGGTCGCGCCGTTCGTCCGCACGCATCGGGCAATGCTCGCGCAGCGGCTCGGCGATGATCTCGCCCACGGTCATCCGCGGGTTCAGGCTGGCCATCGGATCCTGGAAGATCATCTGCATCCGCGGCCGAAGGGGACGCAACTGCGCCGAGGACAGGTCCGAGATATCCTGCCCGTCAATCTCGATCCGGCCCGCGGTGAGGCGGTGAAGCCGCAACAGCATCCGGCCCACGGTGGACTTCCCGCAGCCGCTTTCCCCGACCAGGCCCAGAGTCTGCCCGGCGGGAATCTCAAAGTCGATGCCATCGACCGCGCGCAACGTGCCGCGAGACCGCAGGATCCCGCGCCGCACCGGGAAGTGCTTGGTCAAGCCAGTCACGCGGACAAGCGGTGGTACGGTTGCGCCATCAGGCATCGGTCAGCTCCGCCGGGTCGGGCACCAGGTAACAGGCCGCGGCGTGCCCCGGCGCCACACTACGCAACGCCGGCCACGACCGCGCGCACAGATCGAAGGCTTCGGCGCAGCGCGGGCGGAACGGGCAATCGCGCGGCAGGACCTCCAGCCCCGGTGGCTGGCCGGGAATCGCGTGCAACCGGGCGGCGGGCGGCCCGTCGGCACGTGGCAACGCCTCAAGCAAGGCACGGGTGTAGGGATGGCTGGGGCTCGCGAACAGGGTCCTCACCGGCGCCTGTTCGACGATCCTGCCCGCGTACATCACCATCACGCGGTCCGCGATACCGGCGATCACGCCCAGGTCGTGGGTGATCCAGACAACCGCCATGCCCAGTTGCCGACGCAGGTCGCGCAGCAGCTCAAGGATCTGAGCCTGCACGGTCACGTCCAACGCGGTCGTCGGTTCGTCCGCGATCAGCACCTTGGGCTCACAGGCCAGCGCCATCGCGATCATGATCCTTTGCCGCTGCCCGCCAGAGAACTGGTGCGGGAACTGGTCCATCCGGTGCTTCGGATCGGGCACGCCGACCAGCGCCAGCAACTCGGTCGCGCGCGCGCGCGCGGCACGGCGCGACAGCCCGAGGTGCACGCGCACCGACTCGGCCAGTTGATAGCCGACGCTGAGAACCGGGTTCAGCGAGGTGGACGGATCCTGGAAGACAAAGCCGAAATCGCCGCCGCGCAGCTTGCGCAACCGCGCTGGCGAGGCGCGCAGCAGGTCCTCCCCCCCGTAAAGCACCTGCCCCCCGGTCACTTCGGCCGAGGCACGGGGCAGCAGGCCCAGCAAGGCCATCATCGCCGCGGACTTGCCCGCGCCGCTTTCCCCGACAAGGCCAAGCACTTCGCCCCGGTTCAGGGTGAACGACAGGCCATTGACCGCATGAATCACTGCGTCACGGGTACGGTACACGGCCATCAGGTCGCGGACGTCCAGGATCGGCGCAGCGCCGTCCGGCATCGGATACTCCTTGCTCGGCCCAGGGTTGCCTAGGGGGTGGGCCTGGCGAAATTAAGCATCTGCATATTTAGAAAGCAATAATGGCAGCGGGCCGTCAGCCGTCCGCGCTGACCAGTCGCACCCGGCCGCCAATCGCCGCGATGCGGTTCAGATCCCGACGGAACGCGCGGTTGAAATCACGCTCCTGCTCCTGGGTCCACAGGCGATACTGCCAGTTCCCCTCGCTGCGCGGATGCGCCCGCGAGACGTCGTCCACCGCCGCGCGCATCGCCTTGACACCCTGCGCGGCACCGATGTCGATCAGGGCCTCTATCGCGTCGTGGCTCAGGCTGGGACGATGATTGGCCTGCGTGGTGTCAAACTCCACCGCCGGGTCCAGCCCGGCCACGAGGTTCAGGAACCGTTGCGGGTCTTTCTTGAAGTTCATGAAATTCCACGCCGTTACCGGCGCGTTCGGGAACGCGGCGCAGGCGGCCTCGATCAGGGGCAGCCAGCTTGGCGCGCCGGCAAGCCAACCGTCGCGGAACGCCTCGGGGCTGACGAAATGGCGCAGGTTGCTGCGCAGGCTCTCGCCATAGACCGATCGCGCGAACTGCCCGTGATGGCGCAGCGCCACGAAAATCTCGACTTCGTGTCCCGCCAGCAGCGGCGTCAGCGCTGCCAACCGGGTCGCGGCACTGGGATAGAGACGCTGGCTTTCGACGATCTCGGGCGGGGTGCCGATCAGGTTCTCGTCCGACAGCAGGATGCGCGGGGCATCGGCCGCCGCCAGAACCGCGCCCAGCGCCTCGGCCCCCTGGCGCTGCCGATCGGCGACGGCCGGGTCGCCCTCGGGCCCGGGTCGC
>JBFHFG010000120.1:0-7588 GCA_041583815.1 Halovulum sp. | reverse complement strand
GCTGGTTCACGATGGTCACATGGACCGCGTCGTGCGTCACGCCATCGACTGCGGGCTGGACCCGCTGATCGCGCTGCAGATGGCAACGATCAACACCGCCACCCATTTCGGGCTGGAACGGGAACTGGGCTCCATCGCCCCGGGCCGCCGTGCCGACGCGATCCTGACCTCGGACCTCAAGGCCCTGCCGATCGAGACCGTCATCGCGCGCGGGCAGGTCATCGCGCAGGATGGCGTCCTGCTGGCCGCCGAACCGGATTTCGAATGGCCTGCCCATGCCCGGCAGACGGTCAAGATGGGCAAGCTGCTCAAGCCCGCGGATTTTGACATTGCCGCGCCCGAGGGCGTCAACACTGTCACCGCCCGCGTGATCGGCGTGGTCGAGAACCAGGCCCCCACCCGCGCGCTAGAAGCGGAACTGCCCGTCGAGGATGGCCTTGCCGCAATGGACCGCGCGAACGACGTCTGCCAGATTGCGCTGGTCGAACGGCACCAAGGCACTGGCGGCGTGACCAACGGCTTCGTCTCGGGCTTCGGCTACAACGTCGATTGCGCCGTCGCCTCGACCGTCGCGCATGACAGCCATCACATGATTGTCGTCGGTACGTCCAAGGCCGACATGGCGCTGGCCGCGAACCGTCTGGCCGAGGTCGGCGGCGGGGTCACCGTGTTCCGGGACGGGCAGGAACTTGCGTTGGTCGAACTGCCCATCGCCGGGCTGATGTCCGACGCCCCGGCCCGCGATGTGGCGGATGCGGCGGCGCGGATGGTGCAGGCGATGGCCGATTGCGGCTGCTCGCTGAACAACGCCTACATGCAACATTCGCTGCTGGCGCTGGTCGTGATCCCGGCCTTGCGCATCTCGGACCTCGGCCTCATAGACGTGACCAGGTTCGAGAAAACCGACCTGTTCGTCGCGTGAAAGGGCTGCCCGTGGAACTGAACCCCGCCACCTCCGAACTGCCGATCCTCTCGCCCGATCCGAAGGGGCCGCAGGGTTATACCGACGCTGCCGAGGCGGTCGAGGCGCTGATCGGGCTTTACGAACAGGCGACCTGTTTCCTGCGCGACCGGTTCTCGGACGTGATGGCCGGCAAGCCGATCGAGAGTCGCTACCGCGCCTATTACCCCGAACTGTCGATCACCACGTCCAGCTTTGCCAAGGTCGACAGCCGCCTGTCCTTCGGCCATGTCGCCGAGCCGGGGCAGTACGCCACCACCATCACCCGGCCCGACCTGTTCCGTGGTTACCTGACCCAGCAGATCGGCCTGCTGATCGAAAATCACGGCGTGCCGGTGACGGTCGGTCCCTCGACCACGCCGATCCCGTTGCACTTCGCGATGGGCCCCGGTGCGCATGTCGAGGGCAGCATCGAGGATCGTACCGCGCGCCCGTTGCGCGACCTGTTCGACGTGCCGGACCTGAACACCACCGACGACAGCATCGTGAACGGCGACGGCATGGGTCCCGGCGGCAGCCGGGCGCTGGCGCCGTTCACCGCGCAGCGGGTGGATTATTCGCTGGCACGCCTCGCGCATTACACCGCGACCGAGCCCGAGCATTTCCAGAACCACGTCCTGTTCACCAACTACCAGTTCTACATCGACGAGTTTGTGGCCTGGGCCCGTGCGCAGATCGCCGACCCGGCCAGCGGCTATACCGCGCTGGTCGAACCGGGCAACGTCATCACCACGGCACAGGGCACCACCGGGGTCTCGCCCGCGAAACTGCCGCAGATGCCGACCTATCACCTGGTGCGCGAGAACACCTCGGGCATCACCATGGTCAACATCGGCGTCGGCCCATCCAACGCCAAGACGATCACAGACCACATCGCGGTGCTGCGCCCCCATGTCTGGCTGATGCTGGGCCATTGCGCGGGCCTGCGGAACTCGCAGAGCCTGGGCGATTACGTGCTGGCCCACGCCTATGTGCGCGAGGATCACGTGCTCGACGACGACCTGCCGACCTGGGTGCCGATCCCGGCGCTGGCCGAGGTGCAGGTCGCGTTGGAACAGGCGGTGGCCGAGGTGACGGATTTCGAAGGCTACGAGCTGAAGAAGATCATGCGCACCGGCACTGTCGCCACGATCGACAACCGCAACTGGGAACTGCGCGACCAGTCCGGCCCGGTGCAGCGGCTGTCCCAGTCGCGCGCCATCGCGCTGGACATGGAAAGCGCGACGATCGCCGCCAACGGCTTCCGGTTCCGCGTGCCCTACGGCACCTTGCTGTGCGTCAGCGACAAACCCCTGCACGGAGAGCTGAAACTGCCGGGCATGGCCACGGCCTTCTACAAGAAGCAGGTCGCGCAGCATCTTCTGATCGGCCTGCGCGCGCTCGAGTCGCTTCGCGAGATGCCGCTGGAGCGTCTGCATTCGCGCAAGTTGCGCAGCTTCGAGGAGACCGCATTCCTTTGACCGGGCAATTTCCTGTGGCCGGAGTGCGCGGAACCAAGCAAAAAAGGGGAATCGGCGCGAATCTCCCATTGTTTTTTGCCCGGGGATTGGCTTATCTCGACCGACACTTCACTTGCGACACCCACAACAAACGGATCGGGGAGCATTTCAGATGACTCAGAAGCCCATGACCAAAACGCAGCTGGTCGCTGCACTGGCCGAGAAGACCGATAGCGACAAGGCCGGCGTCAACCGCCTGCTCGACGCGCTGACCGAGGTCGTGACCAACGAAGTCGCCCAGGGCGGCGCCGTGACTCTGCCGGGTCTGGGCAAGTTCTCGTGCCGCGAGCGTCCGGCCCGCATGGTCCGGAACCCCGCCACGGGCGAACAGATGCACAAGGATGCCGACAAGGTGGTCAAGGTGACCATCGCCAAGGCACTGAAAGACGTGATCAACGCCTGATCCAGGGCGTCATCACAGGGATCAAGGGCCGCCTCGGGGCGGCCCTTTCTCGTTTCGGGCTGCCGGTTTGCGCCCGTTTCCCCGAAAATCACCGAAAACAGCGAGCAAGACGTGCCGGGGCGAAACCCCGGGGAGTGTCTGCGCGTTGGTCCGCACGGGCGCAACCGGCCCGATCTCATCACCACTTTGTCAACTTTTTGTCTGAAATATGGCTGAAATGCGGCAACCTTTCGCCTACATTAGACGTTGGGGGGCAGTATCGAAGTTTGGCAGGAGGTCGACATGGCAAGGCGTATCGCGGAATTCTACCTTTGGGGCATGGGCCTTTCGCTGGTGTTCACGCTGATCGTGGGTGCCAAGGGGGCCGACTATGGTGAGACGCTTGCGCTCGCCCTGCTCAGCTGGCCCACCGCCGGGCTGATCATGCTGGCCCGCAGCCGCGCCAAGAAAATCATGCGCGAGGCCGAAGCCTGATTTTCGGGTGTCAGGCCGTGAGGGGCCGGGGGGCGATCCCCTCGGCCACGATGCATTCGTGATCCGATAGCGGGGTGCCGTCCGGCGCTTCCGCAACCACAAGTCGCCCGCGTCCGGCCAAGCCCTTCATGCAGAACCAGTCCAGTTTCATCCGCCGGGTCCGGTGCGGGGTGATCAGGCTGGACCGCGTGGTGATCCCCTCGGGGGTCGCGCTCCAGTCATAGCCCTGCGCCTCGGCGGCGGCGAACAGGCCTTCCTTGCGCCAGTCCCAGTCGGGCGCCAACTGGTTCCCGGTGTTCAGGTCGCCGCCGATCAGCACAGGCATGTCCGGCGCGAACGCGGCCACTTCCTGCAAAAGCAGATCGAACTGCGCCTGCCGCAGATCGGTGCCCGCATTGCTTTCCAGGTGGGTCGAGACCACGCAAAGCGGCCCGAACGTCGCCTCGATCACCGCGGCCACTGCCATCCGGCCGCCGACACGGGGCTGGCCGGGGTCGACCTTGCCCTGCTTCGGCACGAACCAGTGGCCGCTGTCATCCAGCCGGAACAGCGCCAGGTCGCGGAACGGCGCACGCGACAGGATCGCGTTGCCGTGCCAGCCCAGCCTGTTGAAATCGTCGGTGCAGAACCGGCGCTCTGTCTCGCCGCCCAGCCCCATCTCGAAAAACTCGACGCCATAGGCGAACTGCATGCCCAGCGCGGCGGCAACCTCGGCGGTGGTGTCGCGTTGCCCGGTGCGCGCCATGCCGTTGTCCATTTCGGACAGCAGCACAAGGTCCACATCCTGCGCGGCCAGCAGGGCGGCACTTTGCGTCGGGAACAACCCCCGTTCCAGGTTCCAGGCGGCGGCGGCAAAGCCCGCGCGCAGCGGCGCGTCGCCCCCCGATCCGCCCGTTTGGATCTGGTGCATGGCAGGCAATGCCGCCATCAACGCCCGATGAGCCTCGGTTGTGCGGGGCGCGGCCAGGATCTCGGCCTTCTGCGCGTCGGTCACCGGGGGCAGTTCGGGCGTCGTTGTCGTCAAATGCGGGCTCCTTGGGTTCCGTCGAATAGATGCACCGCGTGCGGCGGAACCGCAAGGCGCAGTGCATCGGGCAGAACATTGTCACCCTTGGGGATCGAGACGGTGAAATCCTGCACCCCGATCCGGCCATGCAGCAGCCGGGTCGCACCCAGTTCCTCGACAATGCCCAGCTCGAACGGAACGCCACCGGGACCGGTGCTGACCTCGACATCCTCGGGGCGGACGCCCACGGTGACCGGACCGCCCGCCGCGTCGCGGGTCTCGACTGGCAAGCCGATGCCGCCCGCCAGTTCGACAGAGCCGTTGCCGGAATAGCGCCCCTCCAGCAGGTTCATCGGCGGTGCGCCCATGAAACTGGCGACGAAGGTCGATGCGGGGCGATGATAGATTTCTGCTGGCGTGCCGACCTGTTCCACCCGGCCGCCGTTCAGAACGACGATCTTGTCCGCCAGCGTCATCGCCTCGACCTGATCGTGGGTGACATAGATCGCCGCCGTGCCCAGCCGCCGTTGCAGCTTGCGGATCTCCAGCCGCATGTGGTTGCGCAGTTTGGCATCGAGGTTCGACAGCGGTTCGTCGAACAGGAAGATCGCCGGGTCGCGCACGATGGCCCGGCCCATCGCCACGCGCTGCCGCTGGCCGCCGGAAAGCTGGCTTGGCTTGCGATCCAGGAAATCCGTGATCTGCAACAGCTCGGCCGCGTCCGAGACCTTGCGGTCGATCTCGTCCTTGGCGGTGCCCCGGTTCCTCAGCCCGTAGGCCAGGTTCTTGCGCACGCTCATGTGCGGGTAGAGCGCGTAGTTCTGGAACACCATCGCGATATTGCGGTCGGCGGGCTCCAGATCGTTCACGACGCGGCCGGCCAGTTCGATCTCGCCGGCAGTGACGCTTTCCAGGCCCGCCACCATGCGCAGCAGCGTGGACTTGCCGCAGCCCGAGGGACCGACAAAGACGACCAGTTCGCCGGTGCCCACTTCGACCGAGACGCCTTTGACGGCCTCGGCCCCGTTGGGATAGCGCTTGAAGACGTCGCGGATGCTGAGTGTTGTCATTTTTCCTGCTCCACCAGTCCTTTGATGAACATGCGCTGGAACACCAGGATCACCAGCGCGGGGGGCAGCATGGCAAGGATCGCCATCGCCAGCCCTTCGTTGTAGGCGGGGATATCCGCCCCGATCATGATCTGCATGACCTGCTTGATGCCGCGGACCAGCGTGAAATAGGTCTCGTCGGTCGTCATCAGCGTCGGCCACAGGTACTGGTTCCAGCCGACCACGAACATGATGATGAAGATCGCGGCGATCATCGTCCGGCTCAGCGGCACCAGGATATCGAAGAAGAACCGCACCGGCCCGGCGCCGTCGATGCGCGCGGCCTCCAGCAGTTCGTTCGGGATCGACTTGAAGAACTGCCGGAAGAAGAACGTCCCCGTGGCCGAGGCGATCAGCGGCAGGATCAGCCCGGTATAGGTGTTCAGCAGCCCCATCTGCTGCACTACCTCGTACGAGGGCAGGATGCGCTCCTCCAGCGGCAGCAGCAGCGTCAGGAAGATGATCCAGAAAAAGAACGTGCCCAGCGGGAAGCGGAAATAGACGATGGCATAGGCCGCCAGCATCGACACCACGATCTTGCCCACGGCAAAGCCGATCCCCAGGATCAGGCTGTTCGTGGTCATCAGCCAGCCGGTGACATCGCCCGTGAAGCCGCCCTGTCGGGTCAGCACCGTGGAATAGGTGTCGATGAAATTGCCACCCCAGCCCAGCTGCATCCCCTCGCGGTGGATGGTCACGTTGTCATAGGTCGAGGTGGTGAAGGCCACCACCAGCGGTCCCATCATCACCAGCACGCCGATCAGCAGCACGACGTGGTCATAGATCCGCGCCTTGCCCAGCCCGCCCGAGGCCGCGCGGGCCTTGGGTGCGGTAACGGCAGCGGTCGTTTCGGTTATCGCCATGCTCCGCTCCTCAGCTGTAATGCACGCGGCGTTCGATCAGCCGGAACTGCGCCACGGTCAGCAGCAGAACCAGGATCATCAGGATCACCGACTGCGCGGACGAACCGCCCAGGTCGTTCCCCCGGAACCCGTCGCGATAGACCTTGTAGACAAGCGTCACGGGGCTGTTGCCCGGCTGGTCCTTCACGATCAGGTCGATGGTGCCGAAGGTCTCGAACATCGCGTAGGTGATGTTGAGGATCAGCAGGAAGAAGGTCGTCGGCGCCAGCAGCGGAAAGGTGATCGTCCAGAACCGCCGCGTCTCCGAGCGGCAGTCGATGGAGGCGGCTTCCTTCACGCTGGACGGGATCGCCTGCAGGCCCGACAGGAAGAAGATGAAACAGTAGGGGATCTGCTTCCAGGTCGACACGACGATCATCGCGAACCCGGTGTCCCAGTAGTCCACGCCGATCTGCAGGTCCCAGCCGAACAGGGCGGCGAAATCCACCAGCGGGCCGATGTGCTGGTCGAACAGCATCACCCCGATCAGGCCGGCGACGGGCGGCGCGATGGCATAGACCCACATCAGCAGCGTCTTGTACGCGCCCTGGCCCTTCAGGACCCGGTCGGCGGACACCGCCAGCCACAGGCCCAACGCCAGCGACAGCAGCGCCACCAGCACGGTGAAGATCGCGGTGAAGATTGCGGTGCGGCGATAGTCCGACCCGCTCAACGCGTCGCGGTAATTGTCCAGCCCCACGTAGGTCGCGTTCCCGAAGAACGGATCCTCAAGGTAGAAGGACGAGCGTATCGCCTCGGCCGCGGGCCACAGGAAGAAGATCGCGATGATGACCATCTGCGGCGCAAGCAGCAGGTAGGGCATCCAGGGATTGCCGAATTGGGCCTTGTTCACGGGTGCCTCTCGAACGCGGGCGGGGGCGCCATGCAAGCGCCCCCGCCGGTTTCGGTCAGAGTTGGATCAGCCAGAGGTCTTGCCGAAGCGGGACAGCAGCTTGTTGGCCTCGTCCTCGATCGTGGCAAACGCCTCGTCCACGGTGGTCTCGCCGGCGAAGATGCGGCCGTACTCGCGGTTCATCACGTCACGGATCTGCACGTAGAAGCCCATGCGGTAGCCTTTGGACCACTCGCCCTGCGGCAGCGACAGCTGCTGGATGCCGACCTCGGCCTGCGGGGTCTCGGCGTAATAGCCGTCTTCCTGGGCCATCTCGTAGGCGGCCTTGGTGATCGGAACGTAGCCGGTTTCCTTGTGCCAGAAGTACTGGATCTCGGGGCT
>JBFHFG010000119.1:0-7589 GCA_041583815.1 Halovulum sp. | reverse complement strand
GCCGGGGTTTCGGCCCCCGCGTCGAAGTTCACGACCGACCGCACAAAGCCCCCCGTAACCGGATAGCCACCGGTAAAGGCCGCACCGATGTTGGCCGCGCCCAGGCCGATCAGCTCCTGGTCCGGGTCGATCCGCTGACGGCGCTTGGCGGCCAATGTTTGCGCAACCGAAATGGACTCGACGAAGCCAATGATCGAGATCAGCAGCGCGGGCAGCAGGAGCTGCCGGATCAGGTCAGGCGAGAAACTGGGCAGGGTAAACGGCGGCAGGCTTTGCGGAACGCTGCCGACAACCTTGACGCCCTGCCCGTCCAGCCCAAAAGCCCAGACCGCCGCGGTACTCGCGGCCACGGCGGCCACCGGACCAGCCTTGGCGATCACATCCGACACGCGCGGCGACAGGCCCATCCGGCCCAGCGTCGGCTTGAGGCTTTTGCGGACCCAGAACAGGAAGCCGGTTACCAGAACGCCTATCACCACTGTGATTGGGTTCATCTGACCAAGGTGCGCGAACAACGAGCCGACCAACCCGATCAGCGTGTGCCCCTCGGCGGAAATGCCGAGGATATGCTTCAACTGGCTGGCGGCGATCAGGATGCCGGAGGCCGATATGAACCCCGCGATCACCGGATGGCTGAGGAAATTCGCCAGGAACCCCAACCGGAACAGGCCCATGACAAGCAGCATCGCGCCCGAAAGCCCCGCCAGCGTCAGCGCGGCGACGGCGTAACCGGCGGTGCCCTGCTCGGCCACCTGCCCTATCGCGGCGGCGGTCATAAGCGAGACCACCGCGACCGGACCCACGGCCAGCGCCCGGCTGGTGCCGAACACCGCGTACAGCATGATTGGCACGATCGAGGCATAGATCCCCGCCTCGGGCGGCAGACCGGCCAACAGCGCATAGGCCAGCGACTGCGGGATCAGCATGATCGTCACGATCACGGCGGCCAGCAGGTCGTTGGACAGCGCACCGCGATTATAGCTGCGGCCCCAGTCCAGAATCGGCAGATAGCGGGTCATCGGGTTCGTCCTGAAATGCACCGGGCGGAAAGCGCCGCCCGGCCTGTCCTATTCGGCCGCGACCGAGATCTTCTCGGGCTTGGCCAGCCATTCGTGGCCGCGCAACATGCCCCTCCAGTAGATGGGCGGCAACATCTTCTCTTTCAGCAGCCAGGCGGCGCGGGTCGGCTTGGTACCATCCACCAGCCACGCCGGGAAGCTGGGCTTCAGCACCCCACCATAACCGAATTCGGCAAGCACGATCTTGCCGCGCTCGACGGTCAGCGGGCAGGAGCCGTAACCGTCGTATTGGGCCACCGCGGCACGACCGTCGATATCGGCAGCGATGTTCTCGGCCACCACCGGTGCCTGCTTGCGCGCTGCGGCGGCGGTCTTGGCATTGGGAGCGTTCATCACGTCGCCCAGACTCCAGATATTGTCATGGGTGACATGGCGCAGCGTCGCCTGGTCCACGTCGACCCACCCGCCCTTGTCCGCCAGCGGCGAAACGCGGATGAAGTCCGGCGCGGTCTGCGGCGGGCAGACATGGATCATGTCGAAATCGACCTCGACGCGGGCCGGTTCCTTCTCGGGCTCCTTCACCTCGAAGGTCGCCTTGCGTGAGGGGCCGTCGATGGCGACGAGGTTGTGAAAGAAATCAAGCGTCGTGTCGTATTTCTGCACGTAATCCATCAGCGCCGGGACATAGTCCTTCACGCCGAACAGCACGCCGCCCGCGTTCATGAAACGAATGTCGATGTTTTTCAGCACGCCTCTGCGGTGCCAGGCATCTCCAGACAGGTACATCGCCTTCTGCGGGGCGCCCGCGCATTTGATCGGCATCGGCGGCTGCGTGAACAGCGCGGTTCCCGAGTCCATGTTCTGCACCAGTTCCCAGGTATAGGGTGCCAGGTCGTAGCGGTAGTTGGAGGTCACGCCGTTGCGGCCAAGCGTCTCTTCCAGCCCCTCGACGGCCTCCCAGTCCAGTTTCAGGCCCGGACAGACCACCATCCGGTCGTATTTCACGACCCGACAGCC
Source organism: Halovulum sp. (assembly GCA_041583815.1). GTDB lineage: Bacteria > Pseudomonadota > Alphaproteobacteria > Rhodobacterales > Rhodobacteraceae > Halovulum. The sequence continues at coordinate 5,553 of JBFHFG010000119.1, read as the reverse complement.
ATCCAGCACCACGGCATTGTCCTTCGGCTCGAACGCGGCGACGGCGGCCTTGATCCAGTGCACGCCGCGCGGGATCAGGCTGCCCATCGTGCGGGCGGTGTCCTGCGGATCGAAGATGCCGCCGCCCACCATGGTCCAGCCGGGTTGGTAATAGTGGATGTCGGCCGGGTCGATCACCGCGATTTCCAGCCCCGGCTTGCGCGCCTTCAGGCTGGCCGCGACCGAGATACCACCGGCACCACCGCCAACGATCACCACGTCGAACTTCGCATCGCCCGTGTCTGTTGGGGTCTTGCCCCCATTGGCGATCCGCCGCGCGACACCGTTCATGTCATAGCCCGCAGCCGCCGTCGCACCCAAGATCTCGGGCAGCGGGCGGTGCGTGGCCTCGGCCAATGACCACAGCGTGGCCGAGCGGGTTCCGGTGCGGCAATAGGCCAGAACCGGGCCGGGCAGCGCGTTCAACGCCTTGCCGAATTCCTCGGCGGTTTCGTCGGTAACGACCCCCGGCGTGACCGGCAGATAGCGGAACTCCAGCCCCGCATCCTCGGCGGCCACCGCGATTTCCTCGTGGCTGGGCTGGTCGGCGCCCTCGGCATCGGGGCGGTTGCAGATCACGGCGCGAAAGCCCGCCTCTCTCAACTCCACCAGATCTGCGGGGGAGACCTGAGGCGAGACTGAAAGCCGGTCGTCGATCTTGCGGATGTCCATGTGCATTCCCTCTATGTCGTTGGGCCGCGGCGGAGATATCCGCCGCGGACAAGGCGCTCAGGCCACCTGCTTCTTCGAGAAGTACCAGTCGGTGTATTCATAGCCCTCGTCCTTGCGGGCGCGGGCCTCGTCGACGGTCTGCGGCGGCGGCACGATGGCCATGTCACCCGGCTGCCAGGCTTCGGGCGTTGCGATACCCTGGCTGTCCGAGGTCTGCATCGCGGTCACCAGACGCAGGATCTCGTCGATCGAACGACCGTTCGACATCGGATAATAGAGCATCGCGCGCAGCACGCCTTTCGGGTCGATGATGAAGGTCGCCCGCACCGCCGAGGTATCGGATGCGCCGGGCTGGATCATCCCGTAGGCCGAGGCAACCTGCATCGACAGGTCCTCGATGATCGGGAAGTCCACGCGCACACCGAAATTCTCTTCGATCGAGCGGACCCAGGCGATGTGCGCATAGGTCGAGTCGATCGACAGGCCCAGCAGGTCGCAATCAAGCGCCGCGAAGTCCTGCTGCCGCTTGGCAAAGGCCATGAACTCGGTCGTGCAGACCGGGGTAAAATCGGCCGGGTGCGAGAACAGGACCAGCCAGCGCCCCTTGTAGTCGGCCAGACTGCGCGGCCCGTGGGTCGTGCGGGCCCGAAAATCCGGAGCGGGCTGGTTGAGGCCCGGCATCGCCGGGCGGGCTTGGGTTTCCTCGGTCATGATGAGGTCTCCAGTCTATCGGTTGCAGATCAAAGCTCGTTGATCGGCACTTTGAGGAAGGTCTTGCCGTCCTTGTCCTTGGGCGGCAGCTCCCCCGCGCGCATGTTCACCTGCAGCGACGGGATGATCAGGCGTGGCATGTCCAGCTGGGCATCGCGCTCGGTCCTGAACTTGACGAATTCCTCCTTCGTCTTGCCGGCGCCGACGTGGATGTTGTTGGCCTTCTCCTCGGCCACGGTCGTCTCCCACTGGATCTCGCGACCACCTGGGGCGTAGTCGTGGCACATGAACAGCCGCGTCTCGTCCGGCAGGGCCAGCACCTTCTGGATGCTGTCGTAAAGCGTGGCCGCGTCGCCGCCCGGGAAGTCCGCGCGGGCCGAGCCGCCGTCCGGCATGAACAGCGTGTCGCCGACGAAGGCCGCATCGCCCATGACATGCGTCATGCAGGCGGGGGTGTGCCCCGGCGTGTGGATCGCGAACGCGGTCATCCCGCCGATGGTGTAGGTGTCGCCATCGTCGAACAGCCGGTCGAACTGGCTGCCGTCGCGCTGGAACTCGGTGCCTTCGTTGAAGATCTTGCCGAACGTGTCCTGCACGATGGTGATGTTGCGCCCGATGCCCAGCTTGCCGCCCAGCTTTTCCTGGATATAGGGCGCGGCCGAAAGGTGATCGGCGTGGACATGGGTTTCGATCAGCCATTCCACCTTCAGGTGGTTGTTGCGCACATAGGCAATGATCTCGTCCGCGTGGTCATAGCTGATGCGCCCCGCGGCGTAGTCGATATCCATCACCGAGTCGACGATCGCGCAGGCGGTCGAGCCGGGGTCCTTCACGACATAGCTGATGGTGTTGGTCGCCGGATCGAAGAACCCGGTGACCTGCGGTTTGACTTGCGTGTTCACATCATAGGGCATGACAAATCCTCCTCGTCCCGCGGCGCTTACCGTGCGCTGCAGGTCCTGATGCCGAAGATCGCGTAGAGCGGGCAGTTGCCGATCAGTGCGGTGACGGTGAAGATCACCGCCACGGCGAGAGCCAGCCAATGCAGGATGCCTGCGGCAGCGATACCGGTGCCGAAAGCGACATAGACCAGCAAGGCCGCCACGATCAGGCGGATTGCGCGGTCCGTTTTACCCATGTTCGTCGTCATCTCTTCCTCCGTGGGAATCAGCGATGACGGTGTTGTCTCACATGAGGGTCGGACCCGACGGTGACTTGGTCACCTAACCGGAACTCACCTTTCCCCGGCCGAGCGCGCCAGCCGTTCCAGCCCTTGGCGTCCGACCAGGCGGATCTCGCCCCGGGCCTGCTCGACCCAGCCGCGACGATGGAATTCCGCCAGGGTACGCGAGATCACCTCGCGCGCGGTGCCCAGTTCGGTGCCCAGGAACTGGTGGGTCGCGTGCACGACATCGTCCTTGTCGGCCAGCTCCAGCAGGCGGGCGGCCAGACGCACGTCCATGCGCTGGAAGACGATGTCGTCTATCAGGGTGAACAGGTCGGTGATGCGCCGCGAATAGGCCTTGAAGATGAACTGGCGGAACTCGGGCGACTGGCCCGCCAGCGCATCGAAGGTCGCGCGTGGGATCGCCACCGCGCGCACGTCGGTTTCGGCGACGCCGTCAGCCGAATAATCCTCGAATGCCAGCATGCAGGCGGTGGTCAGTACGCAGCTTTCCCCCGCATGGACCCGGTAGAGAAACACCTCGCGCCCGGTGTCGGATTGTTGCTGCACGCGCACCGTGCCCTCGAGCAGCAACAGCAGGTTGTCAGCGGACTGGCCCGGCGCAAAGATCTGGGTACCGGCGGGAACTTCGACGATCTGGCTGCCGTCGATCAGCTCCTGCCTAAGGTTGGGGGTCAACTGGGACAGGCCCTGGAAACGGTCGATCCAGTCCTCGGTGGCTGCAGTCATCCGAATTCCCCTAAATCACGAAACCAGGGGCGATCATGAACCGCCCCCGGGATGGCGTGAAGCCCCGCGATCAGGCGCGGCGGTCGGGGTTGTTCGCCCCCTCACCCCGCTCGATCATCTCGCGGTCGCGCTGCATTTCAAGCCACATGGCGTTCACCACGGCGAACATTGCAGCCAGCGGCAAACCCAGGATCCAGGCGAAGTACCACATCTGTCAGATCCTCCTTCAGTACAGGGTGCCGGAATTGGCGGTGACATCGTCCTCGGTAACCTTGCCCCACAGCACCTTGTAGACCCAGGCGGTGTAAAGAAGGATCAGCGGCAGGAAGATGACCGTCGCCACCAGCATCACGAACAACGTCTGGTGCGAGGACGAACTGTCCCACACCGTCAACGAACTGACCGGATCAATGTTCGATGGCAGGATGAATGGGAACATGGTCAGCCCCACAGACGAGATCGCACCAAAGATCCCAAGCTGTGACCACAGCAGGGTCGAGACCTCGCGCCCGGCGCGCAGGCCGCGCACCGCCATGCCCATGCCCAGGAAACCCAGCACCGGGGCGATGGCGATCCAGGGCCGCTCGGCATAAGCGGCCAGCCAGGTCCCACCGCGTGCCACCTCGTGGTAGAGCGGGTTCGACGGCCCGTCGGTCACCACGTCGCCGACCAGCGCATAGCCGTCGATGCCGACCGCCAACCACAGCCCGGCCAGCGCATAGCCCGCAATCGTGACAAGCCCGGTGCGCGTGCCGATAGCCCGCGCCCGCGCGGCCACCGCGCCCTCGGTCTTCAGCGACAGCCAGGCCGCACCATGGGTGATCAGCATCGCAAGCGACACCAGCCCCGTCAGCAACGCAAAGGGCCGCAGCAAACCGAAGAACTTGCCGTAGAAAGACCCCTCGTAAAGCGAGTGCAGATCCGGGGTCAGCCGGAACGGCACGCCCAGCAAAACGTTGCCGACCGCAACGCCGAAGATCAGCGCCGGGACCGCACCGCCGATGAACAGCGCCCAGTCCCACTTGCGCCGCCAACGCGCGCCCTCACGCTTGGAGCGGTACTTGAACCCCACCGGTCGCAGGATCAGCGCCGCGAGGATGGCAAACATCGCAAGGTAGAACCCCGAGAAACTGACCGCGTACAGCGGCGGCCAGGCGGCGAAGATCGCGCCGCCGCCCAGGATGAACCAGACCTGGTTGCCCTCCCACACGGGGCCGACGGTGTTGATGACCACCCGCCGCTCGACATCGGTTTTCGCGACGAAGGGAAGCAACGCGCCCACGCCCATGTCGAACCCGTCGGTCATGGCGAAACCGATCAGCAGCACGCCCAGCAGCGTCCACCAGATCACGCGCAGAATGTCGTAGTCGATGAATTCAAACAGGATCATGTTCTTACTCCGCCGGGGTGAACTCGGCATCGGCCGGGGCCTGCCGAGCCGTCAGCCGCTGCTCGTGGCGCCGCATCCACGCCTCGGTCTCGTCCACGTCCTCGGACGGTCCCTTGCGGATGTATTTCAGCATCAACGCCATCTCGATCACGAAAAGGACCGTGTAGAAGATGACAAAGCCCGCCAGCGTCAGCAGCAGATCGCCCACGCTCAGGTGACTGACAGACAGCGCCGTGGGCAGAACCCCGTCCACGGTCCACGGCTGGCGCCCGTATTCGGCGACGAACCAGCCCATCTCGGCCGCGATCCACGGCGCGGGAATGATCGCCACCGCCAGCCGCAGCGCCCAGCGCGGGTACTCGCCCCGCCGGAAGCTGGAGGCCCAGAAGAAATAGGCCATCACCGCGATGAAGCCGAAGCCCAGCCCGACCATGATCCGGAACCCCCAGAACAGCGGCCAGACCGTCGGGACCGTGTCCCATGCCGCCTGCACGATCTGCTCTTCCGTGGCGTCGCGCGGATCGTCGAGGTAGCGCTTCAGCAGGAAGGCGTAGCCCAGATCGCCGCCATGCGCCTCGAACGTGTCGCGCACCTCGGTCGGGGTTTCGTCCCGCTGCTCGCGGATCGTCATCAATGCATCGTAGGCAATGATCCCCGAGCGGATGCGGGCTTCGGCCTCCTCTTCCAGGTCGTTGATCCCCGAGATTTCCGTGGTCAAAGAGCGGGTGCCGATCAATCCCATCACATAGGGAATGTGGATCGCGTAGTGCGTCTCGCGCGCCTCTGTGTCGGGGAAACCGAACGCGTTGAACGCGGCGTGGGCGGG
>JBFHFG010000118.1:0-7589 GCA_041583815.1 Halovulum sp. | reverse complement strand
TTCTACAACGGCGTGACCGAACTGCCAAAGGCGACCGCCGCCGAATGGGCCGCGCTGCCCTTCGACGAGGCCGGATTCCTCGAAAACGTCGGGCTGAGCGTTCCGGCCGGGGAGCAGGGCCGCCCGGTGCTGCATCAGGTCTGGGCGCGCCCCTCGTGTGAGATCCACGGCGTCTGGGGCGGTTACACGGACCCGGGCTTCAAGACCGTGATCCCCTGCCAAGCGCACGCGAAACTGTCGTTCCGGCTGGTCGCGGGGCAGGACCCCGAGCAGATCCGTGACGCCTTTCAGGCCCATGTCCGCGCGCAACTGCCCGCCGATTGCAGCGTCAGTTTCTCCGACCATGGCCTGTCGCCCGCCTGGGCGATGGACGGTACCAACCCGTACCTTGCCCCGACGCTTGAGGCGCTGGCGCAGGAATGGGGCCGTTCGACCACCTGCGGCACCGGCGGATCGATCCCGATCATCGGCGCGCTGCGCGACAAGCTGGGTGTCGATGCGCTGCTGGTCGGCTTTGGCCGCTTCGACAACCGCATTCACAGCCCGAACGAGAAATACGACATGTCCAGCTTCCGAGGCGGCATGCGCTCGTGGGTGCGGATCATCGAGGGGCTGGCGCGATGACCATCATCATCGACACCGATCCCGGCATCGACGACGCGATCGCCATTCTCTATGCGCTGCGGCATCCGGACCTCGACGTGGTCGCTCTGACCCCGGTGGCAGGCAACATCGGCCTGTCCGTGACCACCCGCAACGCGGGGCGGATCTGCGCGCTGGCGCAGGTCGAAACCCCGGTTCACGCCGGTGCTGCCGCGCCGCTGGGCAAGGAACCGCGCCCCGAAACCGGCATTCACGGCAACGACGGACTCGGCGGCGTGGAGTTCCCCGAACCCGTATCCGCCGCCACTAGCGAGGATGCCGTCGCAGCGCTGATCGCAATCCTTGAGGCGCACCCGCCGCACACTGTGGACCTGCACTGCCTCGGCCCGCTGACCAACCTTGCCCTGTTGCTGGAGCGTTCGCCCGAAGCTGCGCGCCGGATCCGCCGGGTGATCGCCATGGGCGGTGCCTTGGACGAGCCGGGCAATGTCGGCCCGAAGGCCGAGTTCAACATCGCCCACGACCCGGACGCCGCAGCAACGGTGCTGGCCGCCGGTCTGCCGTTGACTCTGATCCCGCTGGACGCGACGCGCCAGTTGCGGGCCGATGCCGCCTATATCGCCGCCCTGCGCGAGACCGGCTTTGCGCCCGCCATCGCCTCGGCCGCGTTGATCGAGGCGTACTTCGCCGCCACCAATGGTGCGGAAAGCCGCCCGCTGCACGATCCCTGCGTTCCGCTTCTGGCACAGCACCCGGACCTGTTCCGGATCGAGGAACGCAGCCTCGACGTGGAGCTGGACACCGGCGCGCTGGTGCCCGGCCCGCATAAGTTGAGCGTCGCGATGGGGCTGGATGCGGACGCGCTGCGCGCCGCGCTGCTTCAGGGATTGGCGCGCTGAGCCAGTTCCTGCTCGACCACGGCGCACCACCAGGCGACGCCGTGAGGGATGCAGGCATCGTTGAAGTCGTAATTGGTGTTGTGATGCTGCCCGTTCTCGCGCTCGGCCCCCATGCCCAGCCAGACATAGGCGCCCGGAATGCGGCCGCCGAATTCCGCAAAATCGTCCCCGGCGGTCGAGGGCGGGAACTGCGTGCGCAGGTGATCCTCGCCAAGACCCGCGCGCACAGCATCCTGCGCCAGCGCGACGGGGCCCGCGGCGTTCACCACCGGCGGTATGCGGCGGATGAATTCATAGTCCGCCTCGATCCCATAGCCCGCCGCGACGCCGCGCGCATGACGCCCGATGGCAGCTTCCAGCTGGTCGCGGACCGCGGGCGTATAGGCGCGAGCGGTGCCGCCGATGCGGACCGTTTCGGGGATCACGTTGAGTGCGGCGAAATCGCCCGCCGACAGGGCACAGGCGGACACCACGGCGGGCTGCAGCGGATCGACCTCGCGCGCGACGATGCCGTGTACCTGCGCCAGGAACACGCCCGCCGCCGTGACCGCATCCCGCCCCTGGTGCGGCTTTGCGCCGTGGCTTCCGACGCCGCGAAAGGTGACGGTCCAGCTGTCGGAACTCGCCAGTTGCGGCCCCTCGACCGCCGCGACCACGCCCAATTCCAACCCCGGCATGTTGTGCAGCCCGTAGGCGGCATCGACCGGGAACCGGTCCAGGAACCCATCATCCAGCATCGCTTTCGCACCGCCGCGCCCCTCTTCGGCGGGCTGAAAGACGAAATGCACTGTCCCCGAGAACTCACGCGCGACCATCGCCTCGGCAGCGCCCAGCAGCATGGTCGTGTGCCCGTCGTGGCCGCAGGCGTGCATCTTCCCCGGCACGGTCGAGGCATAGTCCAGCCCGGTGTGCTCGGGCATGGCGAGCGCGTCCATATCCGCGCGCAAGGCGATGGCCCGGTTGCCCGTGCCCTTGCGTAGCGTGCCCACGACCCCGGTTCCGCCGATCCCGGTCGTGACCTCCAGCCCAGCCGCACGCAGCCGCTCGGCGACGATGGCGGCGGTGCGATGTTCCTCGAAACCCAGTTCCGGGTGGGCGTGCAGGTCGCGGCGCAGCGCGGTCAGGTCGGCCAGTGTGGCGTCATCCATCAATCGGGGCATGGGGGCAGGTCCTTTCACTTGCGCCCGAACCTACGCAGGAACTTCCGGCAAACAAGGAGAAACGGTATGAGAACCGACGTCTGGCAGGTGCTTCATGACGATCTGAACCCCGGCGTACAGCCGGATCAGGAAACCTTTGCCGTCCCCTTTGGTGACCGTACGATCCTGCTGCCGATCCGCGCTTTGTCGGACGGGCAGAGGGGTGTTGCCTCGCTGATCCTGAACCAGACCAGCTTTGTGGTGCTGGACGCGATTGCCGATGCACTGTTCGCGCGGCTAGAGCGTCACGCGCCAGAGGTCATTGTTGCCGTGCCGACCCTGGGCCTGCCGCTGGCCGAAGCTGTGGCGCGGCGGCTGGGGCATAGGCGGCTGGTGCCGCTTAGCAACTCGCGCAAGTTCTGGTACGACGACGCGCTGTCGGTTGAGATGTCCTCGATCACCTCGCCGGGGGCGGGCAAGCGGGTGTATCTTGACCCACGGATGCTGCCGCTGCTGGACGCGCGCGTGGCGGTGATCGACGACGTGCTGTCCACCGGCAGTTCCATTGCCTCGGTCCTGCGGCTGCTGGCGCTTCGGGGCGTCGCCCCGGTGGCCATCGGCGCGGCAATGCTGCAAGGAGAATCCTGGGCAACGCAGGTCGGCGACTGCCCGGTCGAGGCGGCGTTCCGCACGCCGATCCTGCACCGCTCGGGCAAAGGATGGGGGCAGCCATGATCGACGCAACCAATGAAACCGAGATCCGCCGCGATCTGATCGACGTGGCGCTGGGCCGAAAGCCGGCCGAGGTGGTGCTGCGCGTCGGACGGCTGCTGGACACGAACTCGGGCCTCTGGCGCGAGGATGTCGAGATCGCGCTGGCCTTCGGGCGGATTGCCTATGTCGGGCCTTCGGGCCGCTATCCGGGGCAGGCGGCAAAGGTTGTCTCGCGCCCCGACCTGTCTGCCGTGCCGGGGTTTGGAGAGGTGCACAAGCACATCGAAAGCAGCCATGTCACCCCGGAATACGAGGCGGCGCTGGTCCTCCCGCGCGGCAACACCTGGACCTGCGAGGCAAGCCACGAATTTTCAAACGTGGTGCCGGGGCGCACGCTGGACTTCTGGCTGGCGGCGCGCAAGGCGGGCTCGCCGCTGAAGATCTTTCCGCTGCCCGGTTCCGCCGTGCCGCCGACCGCGTGGGAGCATGGCGCGCATCTGGACGGCGATGACCAGACCCGTTTCCTGCGCGAAAGCCTGGCCTGCGCCGGGCTGGACGAGGTCATGGACTGGCCCGCGGTGCGCGACCGGGACAACCCGGCGCATGAACGGCTCTGGTCGATGATCGCCGCTACCTGGGATGCCCGCGCTGTGGTCGAGGGCCACGCGGCGGGCATTCGCGATCTGCCGAACATCAATGCCTTTGCCGCTTCCGGCATCGCCTCGGATCACGAGGCGTGGACGGCGGAAGAGGCGTTCGACAAGCTTCAGGCCGGGCTGTTCGTCGAGATCCGGATCCACACCGGCCCCGAGATCATCGCGGGGCTGCTGGAACGGGGACTGAAGGACTGGTCTCAAGTCGCACTGGCCACCGACGACCGCCCGGCGGGCGAAGTACTGGATACCGGCGCGACGGATCGCAACGTACGCATGGCGATCGACGCGGGCCTGCCGGTCGAAACTGCCATCCAGCTAGTCACCATCAACCCCGCGCGGCACATGCGGCTGACACCCTGGGTCGGGTCGGTTTCACCGGGACGCTTCGCAGATTTCGTTCTGCTGGACGACGTCGGCAGTCTTTCCATCGCCGAGGTCTGGGCGGACGGACGGCAGGTCTCGCGCGGGGCGGACTATCTGCCCGAGGTGCCCCGGATCGACTGGCCGGACTGGGCGCGGCAAACGGTCAATATCGGTCGGACGCTAAGCGCCGATGACTTCCGTATAGACGCCGAACCGGGCCGGACCACGATGCAGGCTGCTGTGTTGCGCCCGTTCCACTGGACGGATGACTTCCTGATCTTCGAACTGCCCGTCGCGGACGGCGCTGTGCAACGGGATGCCGCACGAAACATCACCAAATTCGCCATCGTCGACCGCTACAGCGGTACGGCAGCGGTTTCGAAGATGTTCTGGCTGGGCTGCGGCCCCCGCGACGACGATACCGCGCTGTGCTGCTCGATGGCACACGACAAGCACAACATCTGGTGCGTCGGCTCGTCCGACGCTGCGATGGCGCTGGCGGTGAACACCTGTGCAGACATGGGCGGCGGCTGGGTGCTGGTCCATGGCGGCGAGGTTGTTGCAGCCGTAGCCTACGAGATCGCAGGCCTGATGACCGCCCGTCCGGCCGAGGTTCTGCACGCTGACATGCAAGCGCTGTACGCTGCGGGCGCGCGAGTCGACTGGATGTATGAACCCAGTTTCCATCCGCGTTGGAGCAGCGGTTTCCCGGAAAGACTGGCCTTCGCCACGCTGACCTGTTCGCCCTGGCGGTGGAACCTGGTCGCGCCCTCGGTACATGCGCCGCAGGGGCTGGTCCAGGTGCAGACCGGTCAGACGCACCCGGTGGTCTGGTAGCGTTCAGCGTCATGGGGCGGGCAGGGCGCCCGTCTGACGGCTGAGGCCGCGCAGCGTCAGTCCGGGGACGGGCCGCTTCGGGCCAGGTGGGTCCGGATGGCGCATGTCGCTGCCGCGTGCAACGCCTCGGCAAGCAGGCCGTCGGACGGCGCTGCATCGCCGAGTGCTTCGGCCAGCGTGACGTGAACCTCGGCGCGCACGGGGGGCAGGTCCAGATCCGCGTGCAGCGCGTCCACCGCCTCAGCGCCGGGCACAACATCCTCGCCGGTCAGGATCAGGGCATGTGCCAGCACGCGCAATTGCCCTTGGCCAGAGGATCGCCAGCGCTGTGCCGTTCCGACGACCTTTCGTCCGGCTATGGCAAGGTTCCACGCACCATCGCAGAAACTGTCGGGCGTCGCCCCCGTCTCGAGCCGTGATCCCTCGGTGCCCAGCGCGTTGCGGATTGCGCCGGTCAGCATTCGGTAACCATCCTCAATCAGGAAGCCGCGGCGCGTGGTGAAGGCCAGCGCGATGTTCATCACTCCGGGGCCCTGCGGTACCGCGCCACCGCCGGTCGGGCGGGTAAGCAGGGGCCAGCCCCGTGCTTCGGAACGGGCAGCGGCGCGGTCAAAACCAAGGCGTCGGCGGTATGCCTCGGGGCAGACCAGCGCCGGGGTGGAGGATGCCCACACGCCTACAACAGGGTCCAGACCGGCAAGTAGATCTGCCTCGTAGGCGAGGCCCGTGGCCACGTCCGGAACCTGTTTCAGATGGGTCATCTCGGGCCCGTTCCCCTGATCATGGCGCAGACCGTCGTCACTAGGGGTGCGGACGGCGTGGCGTCAAGCGCGCGAAGGGGCGGCCAGGGAGATCCGCGCCCCGCGAAAAGCCGTGACCTGTTCAATTATGTAGATAACCCGAAAAGTGTTTACCAAAAGCTGCCATTTAGGTCGTTGGTGACGGGGGATAGCTAGGGTTCATCAGTTTAAACCCTATCGGAGCCCGCCCCAATGAAAGCCATGGTTCTCAACGCTTACGGCGAAAATGCCATCTTCGAACCTGCCGACCTTCCTGCACCTGAAGCCGCGCCCGGCCAGGTTCTTGTGCGCATCGCCGCAACCAGTGTGAACACCGTCGACACGATGATCCGGACCATGGGCCAGGAGAACCTGCCGTTCGCCCCCGATCTTCCAGCGGTGCTGGGCATGGATTTCGCCGGGACCATCGAAAGTGTCGGTGAGGGTGTTGCCGGCTTCGCCGTGGGCGACGAAGTCTACGGCTGCGCCGGCGGCCTTGCCGACCTTCAGGGCGCGCTGGCCGAGCTTATGCCTGCGGATGCACGCCTGATCGCGCACAAGCCGAAATCCCTGTCCATGCGCGAGGCGGCTGCCTTGCCGCTGGTCGGCATCACCGCCTACGAAGGTCTGCATCGCGCTGGCCTGACCTCGGGGCAGAAGATCCTTGTGCAGGGTGGCGCCGGTGGCGTCGGCCACGTGGCGGCACAGGTTGCCCGCCATATGGGTGCCGAAGTCTATGCCACGGGCACGGGCGAAAAGCAGATCGCGGCGATCGAAGGGTTCGGCGCGACCGCCATAGACTTCATGGCCGAGAAGATCGCGGACTACGTGGCGGCCCACACCGGCGGCGCTGGCTTCGATGTCGTGTTCGACACGGTAGGGGGCGCAAACCTGACCAATTCGTTCGAGGCGGCGGCCCTGAACGCCCATGTCTCGACCACGGTCACACTGCTGGAACTGGACCTGGTACCGGCGCACTTCAAGGGACTGTCGCTGCATGTCGTCTTCATGCTGATCCCGATGCTCCACGATCACCAGCGCGCGGCACATGGCGAGATCCTGGCGAAGCTGGCCGAGATTGCTGATGCGGGCGCCCTGAAACCGGTGCTGGACGAGCAACGGTACACCCTGGCCGAGGTCGGCAAGGCCTATGACCGCCTGACCAGCGGTCAGGCCATCGGCAAGGTCGTGATCGAGCTTTGACAACCCGACACGGGTAACACCTTCATCCGCGGTCACCATTTGGCCGCGCTGTGAAATCTGACGGTCGGTGGGCATGTGCCTGCCGACCGTTTCTGCATGGATCGATCATTTGCTAGACATTGGTGGCCCGGATTTGTGCTGCTGAACGGCCCCACGTCGCTCTGCTCTACCACTCCAACCCCTTGTTTTCCTGGCTTTCGGCCGCGCTTCGCGCCAGTCGCGATGGAACATTTCGTTCTCGTCACAAGACGTTTGACGAACAAATTATATCATATACAGTTCGCGGCGGAGGAAGTGTTCAGGAGTCAGGGGTGCCCGACAAAAGCGGCAGTGCAACCTTGAAATTGTCAGACCAGGCGCGCGAGAAAATCCGCGACCGGATCATCTCTGGCGAGT
>JBFHFG010000117.1:0-7594 GCA_041583815.1 Halovulum sp. | reverse complement strand
TCGTAAAGCTCCTGCACGGTGGCGCGGGTGTTCGGCCGACGCCGCGCGCCGGTACCGACCTCCATCAACGCGTTGGGCTCGTCCGACCCAGCGGTCAATACGCCACGCGGACGGTGGTACTTGAAGCTGCGTCCCATCAGCCGCACGCCATTGGCCAGCAGCGCCGAGGCCAGCGAGTCGCCCTGAAACCCGGTGTACTCCCGCCCGTCGAAACGGAAGCTGAGCGGCGCGTCGCGGTCGATCAGACCACCGGTTTCCAGCCTCATGCGCCCTCCTCCGCCAGCCGGACCGAAAGCACCTCGTGCGTCCGCGTATCCCGCACCACATGCAGCCAGGCAGAACAGCCCGAGACATGGTGCCACAGTTCGGCATTCGGACCGGCGGGGTTGTCACGCAGGTGGACATAGTCATGCCAGGCGTCGAACGGTGCGTCATCGGCGGGCCGATCCAACAGCGTAGCCGAGCCGAGGTAGCTGAACTCCCGGCTGTCCCGGTCGCCGCAAAGCGGGCAGGTCAGGCGCATGTCGCCCCCTTAGTGCTTGTTGGGCTGGGCACCGGTCCCCTCCTCGTCCAGAACATGACCGGTCTCGAACCGGTCAAGCCGCAGCCGCATCGCGTGGGGCGAGGGCCGGTCCGTCGCCAGCAGATGCGCGAAACACCAGCCGCTGGCGGGCGTCGCCTTGAAGCCGCCGTAGCACCAGCCGCCGTTCAGGTAGAGCCCGTCGACCGGCGTGCGGTCGATGATCGGCGAGCCGTCCATGCTCATGTCCATAATCCCGCCCCAGGCCCGCAGCATCCGCGCGCGGCCCAGCATCGGCATCAGCGCCATGCCGGCCTCGTGCACATGCTCGACCATCGGCAGGTTCCCCCGCGCGGCGTAGGAATTGTAGAAATCCAGGTCACCGCCAGAGACCAGCCCGCCCTTGTCTGACTGGCTGATATAGAAATGCCCCATGCCGAAGGTGACGACACCGGGCAGGACAGGTTTCAGCCCTTCGGTCACGAAGGCCTGCAGCACGTGGCTTTCGATCGGCAGGCGCAGCCCGGCCATCTGTGCGACCTGGCTGGTGCGCCCCGCGACGGCCATGCCGACCTTGCCCGCGCCGATGAAGCCACGCGTCGTCTCCACCCCTGTCACCCGGCCGCGTTCGATCCGAAAACCGGTCACCTCGCAATTCTGGATCAGGTCCACGTCCCGGCGGTCCGCGCCGCGCGCGAACCCCCAGGCGACCGCGTCGTGCCGTGCGGTCCCGGCGCGGCGCTGGCGCAGCCCGCCGAGGATGGGGAAGCGCGGGTTGTCGTGGTTGAGGTAGGGATATTCGCGGCGCACCCTGTTGCGGTCCAGCAGTTCGGCATCATCGCCCTGCATGCGCATCGCGTTGCCGCGCCGCGCGAAGAAATCCATCTGCCCGTCGGAATGCGCCAGGTTGATGATCCCCCGCTGGGACATCATGACATTGTAGTTCAGCTCCTGCTCCAGCCCTTCCCACAGTTTCAGGGAATGGGAGTAGAACTCGGTATTGCCGTCGATGTGATAGTTGGCACGCACGATGGTGGTGTTGCGCCCGACGTTGCCGCCGCCCAGGTACCCCCGTTCCAGCACCGCGGCATCGGTGATGCCGTGGTTCTTCGCCAGGTAATAGGCCGTCGCCAGCCCGTGTCCGCCACCGCCGATGATGATCACCTGGTAGCGCGGCTTCGGTGCCGGATCACGCCACGCCGGTTCCCAGCCGCGCTGGCCGCGCAGCCCCTTGGCGATCACCTGCCAGCCTGAATAGTGCATCCGCCCCTGCCCCAGTTCCGAACCCAGAAAACCATGCCCTGCCCGAGGCGCAAGGGCGAAACCGACGGTTGCGTGTCGTTTTGGCATGACTCGGGCAGGTTCCCCTTGGCATAACTGCTAAAAAGAGATGGGGACTCGAGCAGCATGACCACGACGGACACGGGCCCGCGCCCGGTACCGCAGACCACGACCCTGCGCCGACTGGCGCTGTTTTACGCGGTCTGGCCGGCGCTGGGGGCGCTGATGTGGCTGGCCCTGGGCGACAGTGACCCCGAGCGCAACCGCGCACCCATCGATTTCCTGCCCGTGTTCGAGTTCTTCGTGATCCTGGTCGCCCTGCGCGCAGGCATGCGCGGCGACGCCGTTCGCGGCATGACCCTGATCGAGCGGATGGCGCTGGCCCTGTCCGCCGCCGTCTTCGTCTATGGTGCGGCAATCGCAGCCCCCGAACCGGTCGCAGCCGTTGAGCGCGGGGCGATGCGGCTGTTGCACGTGGTCACCGGCATATCGCTGTGCTGGCTGTTGTCGCGAGCCACACCGATTGCCGGACAGGCGCTGACCGGCGCGCTGGCCGCGCAACCACTGGTGCACCTGCCGGTGCTGGTGGTGCTGTACCTGCTTTACCTGGACGACCCGTCCCACAACTGGCTGGGCGGCCCGGTCGGCTATTGGCACGTGCGGGCCTGGGGCATGCTGCTGGCCGCCAGTCTGGCGGCGGCATTCGGCCTGTACTGCCAGGCGAAGCCCGGCACGGCAGGGCAATTGGCATGGGTCGCGATCCTGACCCTGCTTGCGGGGTTGCTGGCGTTCTCGGGCACACGCTCGGGAATGGTGGGGGCGCTGGCGGGCATCGCGGTCGGCACGGCGCTTATGCCGGGCGCAGTGCGGCGACTTCCGGTCCTCGGGCTGGCGATTCTGGCGGGCGGTGCGCTGTCGCTGCTGCCGACACCGCCGACCCGGCACTGGGGCCTGCTGAGCAGCCTGGCCGAAAGCACCGCCGCCGATGCCGAGACCCGTTCGGGCGGGCGGCTGTCGCTATGGTCGGACACGATCGCGCTGATCGGCGAGCGGCCCCTGCTGGGCTGGGGCCATGACCAGTTCCGCTATGCCCACCCGATGCCCCCGGAACTGGAGGTGATCCACCCGCACTCGGCGCCACTGCAGTTCATCTTCGATTTCGGGCTGATCGGCGGTCTTGCCCTGGCCGTTCTGCTTCTGTCGCTGTGGCTACGCGGCCTCGGCGCGGCGCGCGCGACCCCGGGGGCGGGCCGGTGCGGCGCAGCGATGGCGCTGAACACACTGCTGGCCACCGCGCTGATCGACGGCGCGCTCTACAACGCCGAGACCCTGCTGGCCGTGGCGATCTGCTATGCGGTGTTGCTGGCGCGACCGCTTGTCACGGCCGATCCGAGCGGCTAGGGAGACGCCGATACAGGCTGAACGCTTTCCGAGGTTCCCCAAATGCCCAAGATCAACGGTAACGAGATCCGCCCTGGCAACGTGCTCGAGCACAACGACGGCCTCTGGGTCGCGGTCAAGGTCGGCCACGTCAAGCCCGGCAAGGGCGGCGCCTTCGCACAGGTCGAGATGAAGAACCTGCGCAACGGCTCCAAGCTGAACGAGCGCTTCCGCGCCGCCGACAAGGTCGAGCGGGTGCGGCTGGAGCAGAAGGACCAGCAGTTCCTCTACGAGACCGACGGCATGCTGGTGTTCATGGACCAGGAGACCTTCGAGCAGATCGAACTGCCCGCCGACATCCTGGGCGAACGGCGCCCGTTCCTGCAGGACGGAATGACCGTCACCATCGAGTACCACGAGAGCGAGGCGCTGTCGGCTACGCTACCACAGAAGGTCACCTGCAAGATCGTCGAGACCGAGCCTGCGGTGAAAGGCCAGACCGCGGCGAACAGCTGCAAACCGGCAGTGCTGGACAATGGCGTGCGGATCATGGTCCCGCCCTTCGTCAACCAGGACGAGGACGTCATCGTGAACACCGAGACCATGGAATACTCGGAACGCGCCTGAGGGCTGATGATCAGCGGCAGTACGCCTGCCCTGCTTGAAGACGGCGCGGTGGCGCATCGATATTATCGCGGCGCTGCGACTGGTTCGCGGCGCCGCTTCCGTTTTCAGACCTCTGTACGAATGGCAACTGCGGGATGCCTCCGGCGGGGATATTTTAGGAAAGTGGAAGGCGGGGCGCGCCCGTTGGGGGCTGGCGGCGGCCCGCTTCTGCCGAAGGTGGAACCGGGGTGATGGACCTGGCCCGTCAGCGCCTCCGACAGATCAGCCTCCGACAAGTCAGCTGTGCAGGACTTCGACTGACAGGACCAGAGGCAGGTGGCGGGCGATTTCCTGCCAGCTGTCGCCCTCGTTCCGGCTGGCGAAGATCGAGCCCGACGAGGTGCCGAAGTAGACACCGGCAGGGGTTTTCGCGTCCACGGCCATCGCCTGCCGCAGCACCGTGAAATAGGCGTCCTTCTGGGGCAGCCCATCGCGCAAGTCCTGCCAGGTTTCGCCACTGTCGCGGGACCGCCAAACGGCGGCGCGGCCCTCTGGCGGGTAGCGGCCGGCATCGTCGCCGTTCATCGGCATCAGCCAGAGAGTTCCCTGTTCGCGGGGATGTGCGGCGACGGGAAAACCGAAACTCGACGGCAGGCCGTTTTCGATCGAGAGCCAGTGCCGCCCACCGTCTTCGCTGCGGTACATGCCGCAGTGATTCTGCTGGTATAGCACTTCGCCGTGTCCGGCCCCGTGCACCAGGTTGTGCACGCACTGTCCGACCTCTGGGTAGCGCTGATCCTCGGGCAGGAAATCGCAGCGGGTGCCGGTGTTGCGCGGCTCCCAGCTTTGCCCGCCGTCCTCGCTTGCAAAGACGCCCGCGGTCGAGATCCCGATCCAGATCCTTTCGGGGTCATCAGGCTGCGGCACGATCGAATGCAGGATCAGGCCGGCGCCGCCAGGCATCCACTTGTCGCGGCTGCGATGGGTGCGCAGGGCAGACAGTTCGGACCAGGTCACGCCGCCGTCGCGGCTTTCGAACAGTCCGGCCGGTTTCATCCCCGCATAGATCCGGCCATTGCCGCCACCGAGCGACCATACCGTTTCAACCTGGTCTTCGCCGTCCTCGGGGTAGGTCAGCCCCTCTCCCGACCGGGACCAGGTTTCTCCCAGGTCGTCCGAGCGCCAGACGCCGACACCGTGCCAGCGGCTGCCGCCACCGGCGAGGATCGCGCCGGTCCGGGCATCGCCGATGACGTGGTTGATCGGCCAAGTCTCGCAGAACGGGCCACGCAGGCGCCATTCGCGCCGATCCCCGTCGCCGTCGAGGATGAACGCGCCCTTGTTGGTTCCCAGAAGCAGATGCAAGGCCATGTTGTCCCCCGGATGCCGCCACGCCTGCGGCAGAATAGCACAGGTTCAGGGCCGTCCGGCAGGTGGTTTCAGAGGTGCAGCCGGAAACGCGCGAAGCCGCCGGGTGCCGGGCCGGCGCGGTCGATCCGGCGGCGTGGGGCGTGGGACGGATCAGCATCGGGGACGCTTTCAAACACCAGGCTCGTGCCGGGCATCGGTGCGAAATCCCATCCCGGATCGGTCGCCGGATCCACGGTTCCCTGCACCCTGATCCAGCGCACCAGCATGTCGCGGTTGCTGTCGTCGGTCACGAGCGCGCGAAGCGCGTCAGCGGGGATCGGAAACTCTCCGCCGCCGCCCGCCCGGTAGCTGTTGGTGGCGACGACGAAACGCGCCCGCGGATCCACCGGGCGCCCCTGATGCGTCAGATCGCGGATGCGGGTAGCGTCGGGAGCGACCCTCCGCCCCTCGGCATCGAAGCGCGACGGCTGGCTGAGGTCGATGGTGTATCGCAGGCCGTGCGCCACATCGAAATTGTAGGTCGCGATTCCAGGTGCCAGAAGCGGCGCGTCCTGCGCGCCCGGCGCCACCTGGTTGAAGATTCCGGCGGAGCGTTCCAACCAGTCTGCGATCTGCGTCCCGGTCAGGACCAACGCGCAGGCGGCGTTCGGAAAAAGGTAGAGGTCCGCCGCATCGCGCAGACGCAGCGGACCCTCGGGGATGTCGTGGTAATGGTCCGGCCCCGCCCGACCGCCCGCCTTGAAGGGCGAGGTGATCGAGATCAGCGGCAGGTCCGCGTAGTCGCTGCCGCGCAGCGCCTCGGACACGGCCCAGGCCTGGGCGCGGGCAACCAGTTGCACTGCCGGGTCGTCCGCCACCAGCGCGAAATGCGAGGCGATCCGGGCCGTGGTCTGCCCGATGGGCTGGCGGATATGGGCGAGCGTACGCTGATGCGCGGCTTCGGTCGCGCGCAGGACGGCGGGGGCTTCGGCGACGAGCGGGCGCAGCGTGCCGTCCCCGTTCCGTTCGGCCACGGGGCGCAGATGGCTGCCATGACCGGCGACGCGCCACCCGTCCGGCCCGCGCACGAGGTCCAGGTCCAGCACGCCTAGGTGCGTGCCCCAGAACCCCGGCATCACCGTGGGCACACCGTGGAGCGCGCCTGTGTCGGGGTCGATGCCGTCCTCGGCCGCGAACTCGGCCCCGGGGAACAGCCGGTGCTGGTGCCCGGCGACGATGACATCGATTCCCTGAACCTGCGCCAGGTGAAGGCTGGCCTGTTCCTGCAGCGGCTGGCGCCGCCCCGGCAGGATGCCGGAATGGCTGAGCGCGATCACGATGTCGGCCCCCGAGGCACGAAGCGCGGGCACGTGGGCGGCGGCCGCGTCGATCATGTCGCGGGCCTCCACCCGGCCAGCCAGGTGCCGGGCGTCCCACATCATGATCTGTGGCGGACAAAGGCCGATCAGGCCGATCTTCAGCGCATGCTCGGTGCCCTCTGCGTCCTGCACCCGCCGCTCGAAGATCGTCGAGGCAGGAACCAGAAGCGCATTATCCCCGCCGCATCGCACGACATTGGCGCAAAGCACTGGGAACGGCGCAGTTTCCAGCGCATTTTCAAGTGCTTCAAGCCCGTAGTTGAAATCGTGGTTGCCCAGCGTCGTGGCCTCGATCCCTGCCGCGTGCATCGCGGCGAACATCGGGTGCGGGCCAGCCTCACCGGCGTACAAGTCCCCCATCGGATTGCCCTGAAGGTGATCCCCGCAATCGAGCACCAGGGCATTCGGCGCTTCGGCGCTTGCGGCCGCGATCAGGCTGGCAATGCGCGCCAGGCCCATGCCCGGTGCGGCGCGGTCGGCGGTGTAATCCCAGCCGCGCACCTGCATGTGAAGGTCGGTCGTTGCCAGCACGCGCAACTTGACGGGGGCGCAAGGCGGGTATTCGGTCGTCAATGCTTGGCCTTTCGCACGGATTTGCCTATGAGGGGCGCGCATTCCCCGGCAAGCAGGATCACAATGGCAACCGCATCGGCAAACCTCAACATCATGATCAAGGCCGCGCGCCGCGCCGGTCGCAGCCTTATCCGCGATTTCGGCGAAGTCGAGAACCTTCAGGTCACATCGAAAAGCGCCGGCGATTTCGTCAGCCGCGCCGACATCCGCGCCGAGGAGATCATCCGCGAGGAGCTGACCAGCGCGCGGCCCAATTATGGCTGGCTGGGTGAGGAAAGCGAAGAGGTCAAGGGCGAGGACCCGACCCGTCGCTGGATCGTCGATCCGCTGGACGGCACCACGAACTTCCTGCACGGCATGCCGCACTGGGCTGTGTCCATCGCGCTTGAGCACAAGGGCGAAGTGGTCGCCGCCGTGATCTTCGACCCGGTGAAGGACGAGATGTTCACGTCCGAGAAGGGTGCGGGCGCGTGGATGAACGACCGGCGGCTGCGCGTCTCGGACC
>JBFHFG010000116.1:0-7639 GCA_041583815.1 Halovulum sp. | reverse complement strand
GCGACGTGGACGCCGACGGCTTCTTCGACCTGCTGACCGAGCGGCTGGCGCGGTTGCCTGTGGGCAGTTGAACGCGCTGGTCCATACCGGTGCACGCCGATCACGAATTGCGACGATTTCGCGACCGTGCCGGGTGGAGCTTGTTTGAAGCGGCCTGTGGCATTACCTTTTGACTACTGTGATTGCCGGTACGCCGGCGCATCTTTTGGAGGTATCGTTCTGTCGGAACGTGCAGATGCAGCGCCAGCCGCTGCGACGCCGCGTGACATCACCAGCCCGGCCGGGCCGGGCGCGCGGGACACCGCCCTGCTGAACCTGATCCTGACATCGCTGGACGATGACAAGGCCGAGGACGTGATCGCCATCGACCTTGCCGGAAAATCCGAAGTGGCCGACCACATGGTCGTCGCCTCGGGTCGTTCGTCCCGCCAGGTGACGGCCATCGCTGAAAAGCTGGCCGATCGCCTGAAACAGGACATGGGTCGCAGCGTGCGGATCGAGGGCAAGGACACCGGGGACTGGGTGCTGATCGATTGCGGCGACGCGATCGTCCACATCTTCCGGCCCGAGGTGCGCGACTTCTATCAGCTGGAGAAGATGTGGCTCTCGCCCGAAGAACAGCTGAAACGCCCGACGCTCGACGCCTGAGCGAACGGTGAAGGTCACGATCGCCGCCGTCGGCCGGCTGCGTGCCGGCCCCGAACGCGCGCTGATCGACGACTACACCACCCGGTTCGACCGTACCGGGCGGGCGCTGGGACTCGGGCCGCTCAGCGTGTCCGAAGTCGAGCCGCGAAAGGGCCAGGGTCCCGCGGTCGAGGCGCCGCTGCTGCGCGGCGCGATCCCCGACGGCGCGGTTGTCGTCGCGCTGGATGAACGGGGAAAGCTGCTGACATCGCCTCAGTTCGCGGACCGGTTGGGCCAGTGGCGCGACCAGGGCCGTCGTGATGCCGTGTTCCTGATCGGCGGCGCCGATGGGCTGGCCAAGGATCTGCGCGCGGACGCGGATTTCCGCCTGTCCTTCGGGCAGATGGTCTGGCCGCACATGCTGGCCCGCGTGATGCTGGCAGAGCAGCTGTACCGGGCCGCCTCGATCCTGGCGAACAGCCCCTATCACCGCGCCTGATTTCCCGGTCCGGTCCGCCGACCTGTCCAGCCGGGCTTGAGGCCGCCGCGGGCCGAAGCTAGGTTGCGCCCAACCCGAGCCGAAAGGACTTTTCATGGCCAAGCCAGTCGTTCTGTGCATCCTTGACGGATGGGGGCTGAACTCCGCGCGCGAAGGCAATGCCGTCGCGCTTGCGGACACCCCCAATTTCGACCGCATCATGCGCGACTGCCCGAATGCCACCCTGACCGCGCACGGCCCTGCCGTGGGCCTGCCCGAGGGGCAGATGGGCAATTCCGAGGTCGGGCATACGAACATCGGCGCCGGGCGCACGGTCTGGATGGACCTGCCGAAGATCGACAAGGCGATCGAGGATGGCGAGTTCGATGCCAACCCCGCGCTGGCCGCGTTTGCCGATGCGCTGAAAAAGACCGGCGGGACTGCGCATCTTGCAGCGCTGGCCTCGCCCGGCGGGGTGCATGCGCACCAGCGCCATATCGCACGCGCCGCGACGGTGCTGGCGGGGCAGGGGATCCCGGTTGCCATCCACGCCTTCACGGACGGTCGCGACGTGGCGCCGAAATCCGCGCGCGAGCAGTTGGCCCAGCTTGAGGCGGATCTGCCCGAAGGGGCGTACATCGCCACCGTCTCGGGGCGGTTCTATGCCATGGACCGTGACAAGCGCTGGGACCGGGTGGAGCAAGCCTTCCGCGTCATGACCGCCGCGCAGGGCGAACGGGCTGCTACTGCCGATGCCGCCGTCGCAGCCGCTTATGACGCCGACACCACCGACGAATTCGTCTCGCCCACCGCGATCGGCGACTATGCCGGGATGAAAGATGGCGACGGGCTGCTGTTCCTGAACTTCCGCGCCGACCGCGCGCGTGAGATCCTGTCGGCGCTGGCCGATCCTGAGTTCGGCGATTTCGACGTCTCGGCCCGGCCCGAGTTCGCCGCGATCTGCGGGCTGGTCGAATATTCCGACCGCCACAACGCGTACATGCAGGTGATGTTCCCCTCGGCAGAGATCGTGAACACGCTGGGCGCATGGGTCGCGAAGCAGGGGTTGAAGCAGTTCCGCATCGCCGAGACCGAGAAGTATCCCCACGTGACCTTCTTCCTGAACGGCGGGGTCGAAACGCCCGAGCAGGGCGAGGCGCGCTACATGGCGCCCAGCCCGAAGGTGAAGACCTATGACATGCAGCCCGAGATGTCGGCGGCCGAGGTGACCGAGAACCTGGTCGGCGCCGTCGAAAGCGGCGAATATGCGCTGATCGTGGTAAACTATGCCAACCCCGACATGGTGGGCCATACCGGCGATGTCGACGCCGCCATCGCCGCCTGTCAGGCGGTTGATGAGGGCCTCGGCCAGTTGCTCGATGCTGTGGACCGGGTTGGCGGCGCGCTGATCGTCACAGCCGACCACGGTAATTGCGAGATGATGATCGACCCGGAAACTGGCGGGCGGCACACCGCGCACACGCTGAACCCCGTACCGGTGATCCTGGTCGGTGGGCCGCAGGGCGCGACGGTGCGGACCGGTGGCACGCTGGCCGACCTGGCGCCCAGCCTGCTTCAGTTGATGGGGGTCGAGCAGCCGTCCGAGATGACCGGCCGCTCGCTGATCGAGGCCGCCTGATGCGCCGAGCCGCGGCCCTTGTAGCGGTGCTGCTGGCGCTGGGGACGGCTGCTTCGGCCCAGTCCGGTGCCGGAGGCCGCGCCGAGGCGCTGCGCGCGGCCGAGGACCGGCTGGCCGACGCAAGCACCAGCCTGGCGCAGCGCCGTGCGCTGGCCGCGGCGATCCGCGCCTACGAGGCGGCGATGCAGTCCCTGCGCCGCGATATCGGCAAGGTCGCGGCGAAGGCCCGCGCCCGTGCCCGTACGCTGGCCCAGGCCGAGGCCGAACTGCGCCACCTGACCGGCGGGCTGGCTCGGTTGGGCCGGGTGGCGGCGCCGCTGGTGCTGACCGGGGCGCAGGACCCGCGCGACGGCGCCCGCGCCCTGTTGCTGATGGAAGATGCCGCTGACGGCGTCCGCAATCGGGCCGAGCTGCTGCGCCAGGAACGGGCGGCCCTGTCCAACCTGCAGGCCCAGCAGCAGGCGTTGCTGTCAGACCTCGAGGACGGGCGTGACCGGCTGGCGGTGATCCGCGACCGGCTGATCTCGCGCATCGAGGAAGACCGCACTGTCGCCGAACCGTTCCCCGACCTGGGCGAGGATGCCGCGAACCTGGCCGCGCTGGCCGTCGCGCTGGAAAACACGCTTCCCGCCGCGACCGAGGACGTCCCGAGCGACCTGGGGCCCTATGCGACACCGGTCGACGGACCGCTGACCCGGACCTTCGGCGAACCCGATCCGGCGGGCCTGGAACGCCCGGGCATCGCCATCGCCACCGCTGCCGGCGCGCTGGTGACCGCCCCGGCCGAGTCCACCGTGCGCTTCACCGGACGGCTTGACGGCTATGGCGAGGTCGTGATCCTTGAGCCGCAGGAAAACGTACTGATGGTGCTTGGGGGGCTGGGGAAATACCTTGTCCGCTCGGGCGAGGTGGTCGAGCCTGGCGGGGTATTGGGCTTCATGCCCGGCTTCACCGGGGAAGAGGCATCTCACGAAGAATTATCCCCCGACGGGGGTGATGCGGGTGGTAAAGCGTCCACGAAAACGCTCTATATGGAATTGAGAGTGAACCAGGCCCCGGTCGACCCGCAGCCTTGGTTCGAGGCACTGAATTAACGGCAGGGCAAGACATGAACAAGCTGATGATAGCCGCGGTTGGCGGCGCGCTGGCAGGCTTCGTCGTCACGACGCAGTTCGCGGCACCGATCATCGCGCAGGAGGTCGAGCGCGACCGACTGACCTATGAACAGCTGGACCTGTTCGGCGATATCTTCGAGCGCATCCGCTCCACCTATGTCGAGGACGTGGACGAGAAAGAGCTGATCGAGAGCGCCATCAACGGCATGCTGTCGTCGCTCGATCCGCACTCCAGCTACCTGCCGCCCGACGATTACGACGACATGCGGGTGCAGACCCGTGGCGAGTTCGGCGGTCTGGGGATCGAGGTCACGCAGGAGAACGGCTTCGTCAAGGTCGTCACGCCGATCGACGATACCCCCGCCGCGCGCGCGGGCGTAGAGCCGGGCGATTACATTACCCATGTCGACGGCGAGCCGATCCTGGGCCTGACCCTGAACGAGGCGGTGGACATGATGCGCGGCCCTGTGGGCAGTGACATCGTCATCACCATCGTCCGCGGCGAAGAGACCGAACCCTTCGACCTGACCCTGACCCGTGACACGATCACCATCTCGGCCGTGCGTCCGCGCACCGAGGGCAATGTCGTCGTCCTGCGCGTCACCACGTTCACGGAACAGACCTATCCGAACCTCGAAGAAGGTCTGATGAAGCAGGTTGAGGAACTGGGCGGCATGGAGAATGTCGACGGTTTCGTCCTGGACCTGCGCAACAACCCCGGCGGTCTTCTGACCCAGGCGGTGCAGGTGTCGGATGCGTTCCTTGATGCCGGCGAGATCGTTTCGACCCGTGGCCGCGACCCGCGCGACAGCGATCGCTACAACGCCGAGGCGGGCGATCTTGCCGAGGGCAAGCCGCTGGTGGTGCTGATCAACGGTGGTTCGGCGTCGGCGTCGGAAATCGTCGCCGGTGCGTTGCAGGATCATCACCGTGCGATCGTCGTGGGCACCCGCAGCTTCGGCAAGGGTTCGGTCCAGACTATCGTTCCGTTGCAGGGCAAGGGCGCGATGCGCCTGACCACCGCGCGCTACTACACGCCCTCGGGCCGCTCGATCCAGAACCTGGGTGTGCAGCCGGACGTGATCGTGGAGCAGCGCCCGCCCGAGGAAGTCGCCGAGGACGAGACCTCCGAGGAAACCAGCGCCGCCCAGCGTCGCCGGTCCGAGGCCGACCTGCGTGGCGCCCTGAGCAACGACAGCCTGTCCGAGGATGAGCTGCGCCAGCTTGAGGAAGAGCGCAAGCAGGCCGAGGACATGGCCAAGCGCCGCAACGACGACTACCAGCTGGCCTATGCGCTCGACATGATCCGCGGCCTGAAGGTGCTGGGCGGCGTCGAAGAGTAAGCGCCCCTGCAAAGGACCGTCGTCATGAGCGACCTGCCATATCGGCCCTGCGTCGGCGTTGCCCTGTGCAACGCCGACGGCCTGCTGTTTGCGGGCGAGCGCATCGACACCCCCGGCGCGTGGCAGATGCCGCAAGGCGGGATCGACAAGGGGGAGCGCCCGGTACAGGCCGCGCTGCGCGAGATGGAGGAAGAGATCTCGGTTCCGGCCTCGGCCGTGACGAAGATCGCCAAGACCGCCGGGTGGATCACCTATGACCTGCCTGACGATCTGGTCGGTAAGGCCTGGGGCGGCAAGTACCGTGGCCAGCGGCAGCGCTGGTTCCTGTTCCGCCTTGAGGCGCAGGACGATGCCATCGATCTGGCTACCGGGCACCCCGAATTCCGGAACTGGCGCTGGATGACCGCCGCCGACATGCTGACGGCGATCGTGCCGTTCAAGCGGCAGGTCTATGCGAAGGTGCTGGACGAGTTCGCGCCGTATCTGGCCCGGCCTTGACCTGCCGCGCCCCCGGCCTTAGCTGAGGGCGCAGGCGAGGACGACCTCCCCCAATCACGGGACAGCACGCGGGACGGCCCGACGACACAGAAGGGGCATTCCCATGCGCAGCACACGCGACCGCATCCGTCAGGCCGTCAGTTTCGAGATCATCGGCCTTATCATCGTCACACCCATGGGCGCCTGGCTGTTCGGCCACGATCCGTTCGACATCGGCTTGCTTGCGGCCTTTGCCGCGACGCTGGCGACGGGCTGGAACTATGTCTACAACCTTGGCTTCGACCACACGCTGCTGCGCCTGACCGGACGGGTTCGCAAGCGCCCGGTGGAGCGGGTCCTTCACGCCATCGGGTTCGAGGCCGGCCTGCTGGTGGCCCTGCTGCCGGTGGTGGCGCTGTGGCTGGGCATCAGCCTGTGGGAGGCGTTCGTGATGGACCTGTTCCTGGCGCTGTTCTACATGGTCTACGCCTTCGTTTTCACCTGGATCTACGAGCGGCTTTTCCCGGTGCCCGAGCCTGCGCAGCAACGAGCCTGAGCCACCATGCAGATGATCCGCGCCAACGGTATCGACATCCGGCACGTGCAGGACGGCACGCTGGATGGTGCGCCGCTGGTGCTTCTGCATCCGCTGGGCCTGGACCTGCGGGTGTGGGACGGTCTGGTGCCGCACCTGCCGCCGGACTTGCGGATCATCCGCTGTGACCTGCGCGGCCACGGCGGCAGCGACGTCCCCGAGGGCGATCAGGGCATGCAGGATTTCGTGCATGACGTTGCCAGCCTGCTGGATGCGGTGCAGGTGCGCGGCGCGGTGGTCGCGGGACTGGGCCTTGGCGGGTTGATCGCGCAGGGCCTTGCTGCCGAACGCCCCGACCTGGTTGCCGGGCTTGTCCTGTGCAACACCGCCGCGCGGCTGGGCAATGATCGGATCTGGGCCGCCCGCGCTGAAACCGCCCGCACGCTGGGCATGGCGGCGCTGGCCGACGACCTGATCGCGCGCTGGCTTCCGCCCCGCTTCCGCACCGGCCGTGCCGAGCAGGCGGCGCTGTGGCGCGAGCGCCTGTTGCAGACCCCGCCCGAAGGCTATGCCGGGGCGTGCGCTGCCATCGGCGGCACCGACCTGTTGACCAGCACCTCGCGCCTGCGGGTTCCCACGCTGGCGGTGGCCGGGGCGCTCGACGGATCGGTGCCTGCCGACATGGTGCGCGAAACCGCCGACCTGATCCCCGGCGCCGGGTTCCACGTTCTGCCCGGCGTCGGACATCTACCCCCGGTCGAGGCGCCCGAGGCGCTGGCCGCTCTGCTGGACCCGTTCCTGGCAAGACACGCGCCCCCGCCGCAGGCGGACCCGGACCCAAAGCCACCCCGCATCCTGTAGTCCAGTTCGGTCTGTTCAACGGACTCCGCGCCCGAAAGCCTGCTTCCGGGTCGATCGGGTTTTTTGCGATTTTCAAAATTTTACCAGTTGATAAAAAAATAGAGTTGTGGAACGCTTTCCCTGTCAAACGACTGCAGAGGAGCGCGCATGTCCGCATCGTCCCGTACCGATGGCATCGTGGCCGGCCGGCTGGACCCGTCCACGCTGGAAGCCAATTTTGCCGACCTGCATCCTCCGCTGGACCCGCACGAGGCGGCGGTGGCGGCGGATCGCTGCTATTTCTGCCATGACGCGCCGTGCATGACGGCGTGCCCGACCTCGATCGACATTCCGTTGTTCATTCGCCAGATCGCCACCGGCACGCCCGAGGCGGCCACCAAGACGATCTTCGAGCAGAACATCCTTGGCGGCATGTGCGCCCGCGTCTGCCCGACCGAAACGCTGTGCGAAGAGGTCTGCGTGCGCGAAGTGGCCGAGGGCAAGCCGGTCAAGATCGGCCATCTGCAGCGCTTTGCCACCGACACGGCCATGCACAAGGGCAGCCAGTTCTATGAGCGCGCTCCG
>JBFHFG010000115.1:0-7659 GCA_041583815.1 Halovulum sp. | reverse complement strand
GGTGGTCTCTCCAGCGAAGATGCGGCCGTACTCGCGGTTCATCACGTCACGGATCTGCACGTAGAAGCCCATGCGGTAACCTTTGGACCACTCGCCCTGCGGCAGCGACAGCTGCTGGATGCCGACTTCGGCCTGCGGGGTCTCTTCGTAGTAACCGTCAGCCTGCGCCATTTCGTAGGCAGCCTTGGTGATCGGCACGTAACCGGTCTGCTGATGCCAGAAGTACTGGATCTCGGGGCTGGACAGGAACTTGAAGAACTCCGCCGCGCCCTGGTTCTCTTCGTCGGGCTGGCCCGACATGGCGAACAGGGCGGCACCGCCGATGAAGGTCGCGGTCGGCTCGGTGGTGATCGCTTCCCAGTAGGGCAGGTAGGTGGCCGAGAAGTCGAAATCGGCCGAGTTCTTCAGCCCGCCGAACGAACCCGACGAACCCAGCCACATGGCGACTTCGCCATTCTCGAACGCCGCCTGGTTGTCGTTCCAGCCCGCGCCGTAATAGGCGTAGTACCCTTCATCAAGCCACTCTTTCAGCTTGGTGAAGTGCATCTTGATCTCGTCCGAGTTCACCAGGATCTGCGTCCCGTCCGACCCTTCGAACCCGTTCGCGTTGGTGGCGAAGGGCAGGTTGTGACGCGAGAAGAAGTTCTCGGTGAAGATCCACGGCGTGTGCGACTGGGCCAGCGGGATATACCCGGCGTCGACCAGCTTCTGCGCGATGGTCTCGAACTCTTCCCAGGTCTTCGGCGGCTCGACACCGGCCTCTTCCAGGGCGGCGGTGTTGTAGTACATGATCGGCGTGGACGAGTTGAACGGCATGCCGACCATTTCGCCCGCTGCGTCGGCGTAGAAATACCGCACACCGTCGATGTAGTCGTTGGCGTCGAATTCGATACCGGCCTGCTGGATCAGCTGTTCGGCGGGGATCACGGCACCCGGCGCACCGATGATGGTGGCGGCACCGGCGTCGAAGACCTGCACGATGTTCGGCTGCTCACCGGCGCGGAAGGCGGCGATGGTCGCGGTCAGCGTGTCCTCGTAGCCGCCCTTGTAGACCGGGGTCAGCACATAGTCGGACTGCGCTTCGTTGAAGCGCTTCGAGATCTCGTTGACGGTCTCGCCCAGCTGGCCACCCATGGCGTGCCACCAGGTGATTTCGGTCTGGGCGAAGGCGGGGGCGGTCAGGGTGCCAAGCACCAGGGTGCTGGCCAGGACTCCACGGATCATCGTTCCGTACTCCATGTTGGTTACGCCGAATGAACGGTGGAGCGGGCGTAGCCGCAGAGCGTGACAGTAATTTTCAGGTTTGATGACGTTTGCGTTGCGCTCGCGCAGCCGTGAAGCCCCTGACCGCAAGGCGCTTTCCCATGAAATAAGACCGCCGTTGCGCGGCCAGCCGCCCTTGCGCGACTGCTGTTCCGGCGCGCGGGCGCGGCAGCGAACGGCGTCCGGCACGCCAGTGCGCCGGCGGGACAGGTGTTTTCGCCGCGCGCGCCGTGCTGGCCTGCACCGCACTTTCCGGCAGCCGCACGGCATGGCATGGAGGCCGGAATTTCAGGACCGATTTGCATGCCAAACCCGATTGCCCGCCATCTGCACCACCTCGGCCCCGCCCTGCCCGTGCCCGCCCGCACCGAATTGCTGCGGGCGCCGCTTGGCGCGGCGCTGGGCATCGGCCTGTGCGCGCTGCTGGCGCTTGCGCTGCCGCTGCCGATGATCGCGCCGCTGGGGGCCAGCGCCTTCCTGATCTTCGCCGTGCCGAACGCGCCGCTGGCGCAGCCTTGGTCCGCGGTGGTGGGCAATACGGTCGCGGCAGGCGCGGCGCTGGCGGTTCTGACGGTGGCGCCGCCGCAATTTGCCCCCATGCTGGCCATCGGCGCGGCGATCCTTGCGATGATGCTGACCCGCGCGCTGCATCCGCCGGGCGGCGCGGTCGCCTTGCTGCTGGCGCTCGACCCGTCGCTCAGCGCGGGTGGGCCGGTCCAGACCCTGATGACCGTGACGATACCGACCATTGTGCTGGTCGCGGCGGGCATCGCCTTCAACCGGCTCAGCGGGCGGGTCTACCCATTCCGCCAGCCGAAGGTCGCCCCGGACCAGCCGCGTCTGGGGCTGAGCACCGACGACCTTGCCGCGTTGCTGGGCCGCTTCAACCAGGGGGCCAACATCGGCGTCGCCGACCTGGGCCGCCTGCTTGCCGCGGCCGAGGCCGAGGCGGCGCGTCACCGTTTCGACGGCGTGACCTGCGGGGACGTTATGACGCGCGACCTGATCACCGCGACCCCCGACATGCCGGTCGAGCGTGTCGCCGCGCTGTTCCGCGACCATGCGATCAAAAGCTTGCCGGTGGTGTCCGCCAGCGGCCGCTTCCGGGGGCTGATCCTGCAATCCGACCTTGTCGCCGCGCTGTTGCCGCACGTGGCGCACCCGCGCCGCACCCGGCTGACGGCGCGCCATATCATGCAGCCCCCTTCCGACCCGGTGCCCCATGACATGCCGGTGGGCGAGTTGCTGAACCGGCTTGCCCGGCAGGGTGTCCAGACGATCACGGTCACGCGCCAAGGCAAGCTTGCAGGCGTGCTGACCCGGTCCGACATCCTGGGATTGCTGCTGGCCGAAGCGGGCGATCGGACGGGCCCGGAAACGGTGCCGGACGGGCTGATACAACGCGCCTCGTAGGGGTGCGTAGGGCCGTTTACGAAGTTTTCACACTTAACATGGCTGCGAAATCAAGGGGTTAAGGGGGTTTTCACTATGAAAAGCCTGGAGTTTCATGATTTCAGGCGCCCGCCACCCGCTGATGCCGCGTCGGTTCCTGCCGCAGGAAACCCTGCGCCATCCCGTGCAGCAGCCGCCCCTTGAGGTCGGCGGCGGTCGGGTCCGACCACAGGTTTCGTATCTCGGACGGGTCCGAGGTCAGGTCGAACAGCTCGCCATAGTCGGCGGTGCGATAGATCGTGATCTTCGCGTCCTGTTCGACATAGGTCACCGCATGGGGCATCTGCGGATTGTGTCGGTTCTCGCAGATCGCAAAGTCGCGGGCCGGGTCCCCGCCGCACCACGTCTCCAGTTGCGACACCCCCTGATAGATGTCATGCGGCCCCGCGCCGGTTGCATGAAGAAAGCTCGGCGTCAGGTCGACAAGGCTCTGGATCGCGCCGGACTGCGCGCCCCGGGGGATGCGGCCGGGCCAACTGGCGATGAAGGGCACCCGCAACATGTCCTCGTAGTGAAACGGCCCCTTGGCGATCAGCCCGTGCTGCCCCAGGAAATGCCCGTGGTCGGTGGTGAACACGATCAGCGTGTTCTCGGTCAGCCCCTGCGCGTCGAGGTGGTCCAGCAGCCGCCCGATCTGCTGATCCATGAAGCTGATCATGCCGTAGTAGACGGCCATGTCCTTGCGCAACTCCTCCTCGGGGTAGAGGTGGCTCTGGCAGCCATGCGCCGTGTGCGGAACATGCCAGTCGCCGAAATCCGGGTTCTCGGTCTGTGTCATCCCGAAATGCGGCGGGTTGAGGTCATGCTCGCCCGGCGCAAGCGTTCCGGGCTGCATGTCGGCGGGATCGTACATCGAGGCCCATGGCTCGGGCACGGTACAGGGCGGGTGCGGGTCGGGAAAACTGGTCCACAGGAAGAACGGTTTGCCTTCGGCCCCGGCGCGGTCGATGGCGGCCAGCGAGCGGTCGGTGATCCAGCGCGTGTAGTGCAGGTCCTCGGGCAGGGCCCAGGCACGGTCCGCACGGGTGAAGCCCGGCCCGGCATCGGACAGGCGCGGAGCCTTGGAGGAGACGTGGTTCGGCAGCGGCTGAAAATAGTCACGCCAGTCGCTCAGGCCCTGGTCTTCCAGCCAGGCGGCATAGTGCTGCCCGACATGGGATTCGTCGGTATGACAGCGTACCAGTTCGACATGGTCGAAGCCGTAATAGGGGCCGGTGAAGCCCCGCCAGAAGGCGATGTCGCGCAGCTCTGGCTGCTTTTCCAGTGAGACGGGGCCGCCCAGCGGCTCGAAATGGGCCTTGCCGATCAGCGAGGTCGCGTACCCCGCCTGTGACAGCAGGCCGCCAACAGTCGGCGTTTCCGGGTCCAGCCGCACGCCGATGGTCCACGCCCCATGGTGCGAGGGCATCATCCCGGTGATGATCGATGCACGCGAGGGCGTGCAGACCGGGTTCGGGCAATAGGCCCGGTCGAACCTCGTGCCTGCGGCGCACAGCCGATCGAGGTTCGGCGTGTGGATGCGGTCGTTGATCGTGCCCAGCGTGGAGTAATGCTGCTGGTCCGTGGTGATCAGCAGGATGTTGGGACGGTCGGGGGGCTGTGCGGTCATGGTGCCTGTTCCGGCCTAGTGGGCCATTGCAAGGGCGGCGCGGGGTTGACGCACGCGCCGCCGGTATTCGGCGGGTGTTACCGGGTGGTGCGCGCCGAATGCCTCGTAGAAGCACGAGAGCGAGCGATAGCCGCTGTCCATCGCCACCGTCAGGATCTTGCGGTCGGTTCCGGCCAGCAGGGCGCAGGCATGTGTGACGCGGACCTGGTTCAGGTGTTCCTTGATCGGAACGCCCATTACGCGCTTGAACAGGGTCATCGCATAGCGCGGCGACAGGCCCGCGTGTTCGGCCACGTCCGTCACGGTGATCGGCGCGGTGAAATTGTCCGAGATGAAGCGCAGCATCGTTTCGACATGCAGCATCGAGCGCCCCTTGCCCGCCAGCGCGTTCGGCCCCGAGGCGCCGCCGCGCAGCAGGCTCCAGTCCTCCAGTGCCATGCGTCGCACACGGTTGGCCAGTTCCTCGACCATCAGCGCGCGCAGCTTGGGGTCGTCCGAGGCGCAGTCATCCGCCCAGCGGTCGAACAGCAACTGGTCGATCCGGGCCGCCCGCGCATTGGTCACCACTGCGCCGGACAGCAGCGCATCGATGAAGTCCAGCGGAAGGGACCAGCGGAAGAATTGCGCCAGCGAGACGTAGAAGTTGACGATCCGGCCGTCGCCCTCGACCCGTATCACCTTGTGCGGTGCTGCCCCCCAGAACATCGTCGGGTGGCCCGGTTCCAGCCGCACGGTCTGGCCCGAGAACGAGTATTCCATCGCGCAGTCATGGAGGAAGTTGATCTCGATCGACGCATGGTGGTGATAGGGGTGCGGGGACGGGTAGGGCCGGTGCCGTTCCATGATGACGCCCGACGGATCGGGCACCAGACGCGGCGCGGCGAACTCCAGAAATCCTTCCGCGGCATGACGCTCGCCATGCTCCATGATCTTCCCCCCAATGACTTTTTTTATACCCCGCCAGCGTAGATCGGGTTTGGCCTGTCGCGCAATGGTTGCGGAGGTTTCCGGAACACTATCGGATATTTCCGGAAACCCCCGCACGGGTTCAGGCGACCGCCTTGCGCGCTTCGGCACCCAGCCAGTCGGGCAGCCATTGGGCGTTGGTCTCGATCATGCGGTCCATCAGCCGCCAGATCTGATCGAGGTCCAGTTCGGCCGCAGTGTGCGGGTCCATCATTGCGGCGTGATAGACATGCTCGCGGTTCTCGGTCATCAGCGCCTCGACCACCAGTTCCTGGACATTGACGTTCGAGCGCATGATCGCGGCAAGCTGCGGGGGCAGGTCGCCGATCACGGTCGGCTGGATGCCGTTGCTGTCGACCAGGCAGGGCACCTCGACCGCGCAGCCCTCGGGCAGGTTGGTGATCAGCCCGTCATTGCGGACGTTGCCGTAGATAACCGAGGGCGTGCCTGTCCAGATCGAGTTGATGATCGACGAGGCGTACTCGTGGCTTTTGCCCAGGTCCATCGTCTCGGAGTTGCGCAGGTCCTCGAGTTGGGCTGCCCAGCGGGCCTTGTTGTCGCGCAGCCGCTGCGGATACTCGTCCAGCGGAATCCGGAACGTTTCAAGCAGGTCGGGGCGGTCGCGCTTGATGAACCATGGCGTGTACTCGGCGAAGTGCTCGGAGCTTTCGGTGACGTAATAGCCAGTGCGCTTGAGCATCTCGTAGCGGACCCGGTTCTCGCAGCGCTCCATCTCGCGGGTGACCGGCAGGCGGCCTTCGGCATAGCCTGCCTGAAGGTCCGGATAGAGGTCGCGGTAGCTGCCGTCGGGCTGCCGATGCTCGAAGTTCAGGTAGAAGGCGATGTGGTTGATGCCTGCGCAGCGATAGCGGATGTCGGCGATGTCCAGGCCCAGGTCCTTGGCCAACAGCTTGGCCGTGCCCTGGACCGAGTGGCACAAGCCGACCTGCCGGATCTTGGGGAACCGCCGGGTGATCGCCCAGGTGTTGATCGCCATCGGGTTGACGTACTGCAGAAGCTGCGCGTCGGGGCAGACTTCGGTCATTGTCTGGCAGATGTTCCACAGGTGCGGGACGGTGCGCAGCCCGCGCATGATGCCGCCGACGCCCATCGTGTCGGCGATGGTCTGGCGCAGGCCGAATTCCTTGGGCACTTCGAAATCGTCGATCGTCCGGTCATAGCCGCCGATCTGGAAGGTGGTGATGACGAAATCCGCGCCGTCCAGTGCCGGGCGCAGGTCGGTGTGCGTGCTGTAGGTCGCCCCGGTGCCCAGCATCCGGATCAGCTTGTCGACCACGAGTTCGGATTCGCCCAGCCGGGTCTTGTCGATATCCATCAGGGCGATGTGCGCGCCGGCCAGTGCCTCGCGTTGCAGGACGTCGCCGACGATGTTCTTCATGAAGACGGTAGAGCCCGCCCCGACGAATGCGATCCTTGGTGATTTGGTCATGTTCGATCCTCGTGTGAAATGGATTGGGGCACCGTTGCCAGCCTAGGGCGCGGGGCGCCTGCGCTGCTTCCGCCCCGCGGCGCAGCGTTTCCGGAAACCGGAAGGATGGTCATGCCGCGACCACGTTGAATGCGGCGTCGATCAGGCGGCGGGTATAGTCGGTCTGTGGGGCGTCCATGACGCGGTCGGTCGGGCCAAACTCGACCACCTTGCCGTTCTGCATGACGATCACGTTATGACAGAGCGCCCGGACGACCTTCAGGTCGTGGCTGATGAACATGTAGCTGAGCCCGCGCTTGCGCCGCAGGTCGCGCAGCAGTTCGATGATCTGCGCCTGGATCGACAGGTCCAGCGCCGAGGTCGGCTCGTCCAGCAGGATGAACTCCGGCTCCAGCGCGATGGCGCGGGCGATGGCCAGGCGTTGGCGTTGCCCGCCCGAGAATTCATGCGGAAAGCGGTCCATGCAGTCGTGCGGCATGTTCACGTCGGTCAGCGCCTGGCGCACGCGGGCGCGCCGTTCGGCCGCGTTGCCCATGCCGTTTACGATCAGACCTTCCTCGATGATCTGGCTGATGATCATGCGCGGGTTGAGCGACGAGAACGGGTCCTGGAACACGACCTGGATGCGCGGGCGCAGGGACTTCAGCGCGCGCCGGTCCAGCCCGTCGATGCGCTGGTCGTGAAAGCGGATGGCGCCGGTGGACAGGTTGCTCAGCCGGATCATCGCCATTCCCAGCGTGCTTTTCCCCGAGCCGCTTTCGCCCACGATGCCCAGTGTCTCGCCCGCGTGGATCGTGGCCGAGATGTCATCGACCGCCACCAGCTGCCGCTTGTGCCGCCCGAACAGGCCGCCGGATTTCAGGGTGAACGCGACGCGCAGGCTTTCGGCTGACAGCACCGGCGGCGGGGCCGGGGGCAG
>JBFHFG010000114.1:0-7713 GCA_041583815.1 Halovulum sp. | reverse complement strand
GCCCGACCTGCTTTCTGGCCTACACGATCAAGGGCTGGGGCACGCCCATCGCCGGGCACAAGGACAACCACGGCGGGCTGATGACCAAGGCACAGATGGCCGACTGGCAAGCGCACATGGGCGTCCCCGAGGGGCGGGAATGGGACCCGTTCGCCGCCGTCCCTGACGTTGCGGCGCTGAAATCCTTCCTCGCGCAGGTGCCGTTCTTTGCTGCCGGCCGCAGACGCCATTCGGATGACCGGTTGACGGTGCCGGCGGTCGTTATCGACACCAGCCGCGAGATTTCGACCCAGGCGGCGTTCGGCAAGGTCCTCGACGACCTGGCGCGCGGTGACAGCGACCTGGCAGCGCGGATCATGACCACGTCCCCAGATGTCACCGGAACCACCGGGCTTGGTCCCTTCGTCAACCGGCGCGGCCTGTTCGCCCGCGCGGCACAGAAGGACGCGTTCATCGAGCATCGCATCCCCTCGACCGCGAAGTGGAATTTCTCGCCCAAGGGTCAGCACCTGGAACTGGGCATCGCCGAGATGAACCTGTTCCTGCTGCTGGGTGCGGCGGGACTGGCGCACAGCCTGTGGGGCAAGCGGGTGATCCCGGTGGGCACGGTCTATGATCCCTTCGTCTGCCGCGGCCTCGATGCACTGAACTACGCCTGCTACCAGGACGCGCGGTTCATGATCGCGGGCACACCGTCGGGCGTGACGCTGGCCCCAGAGGGCGGCGCGCATCAGTCGGTGGGCACACCGCTGATCGGCATGTCGCAGGATGGCCTTGCCGCGTTCGAGCCTGCCTTCGCCGACGAACTGGCCGTCATCATGGAATGGGCCTTCGACTACATGCAGCGCGACGGAGAGGGCGACCCGGACGAGCGGACCTGGCTGCGCGACGAAACCGGCGGCTCGGTCTACCTGCGGCTTTCGACCAAGCCGTTGGAGCAGCCGGGCAAGCGCGTGGACGATGCCTTCCGCCAAGGCGCCATCGACGGGGCCTATTGGCTGCGCAAGCCGGGGCCGAACTGCACAGTGGTGATCGCCTACCAGGGCGCGGTCGCGGATCAGGCGATCGCCGCGGCGGGCATGATCGGCGAGTCGCGCCGCGATGTCGGCGTTCTGGCCGTGACCTCGGCGGACCGGCTGAACGCGGGCTGGACCGCCGCCCAGCGCGAACGGGCGCGTGGCAACAGCGCCGCACGGTCCCATGTCGAGGCGCTTCTGGGCGACCTGCCCCGTCATTGCGCCATCGTCACCGTGATCGACGGGCACCCGGCGACGCTAGCCTGGCTGGGCGCGGTGGCCGGGCACCGAACGATACCGCTGGGGGTCGAGCACTTCGGCCAGACCGGAACCATCGGCGATCTTTACCGCCATTACGGGATCGACGCGGCCTCGGTGGCGGAAACGGTCGGGGGGCTGACGGCTGGAAAGGGGATCGACCTGCGCTAGCCGTGCCGGTGCTCGGCGGCGCAACAAGCGAAGCGGCCAGATGAAAAGCCTTTGGCCCCGGCGCCACCGTCGCTAGGATCGGCGCGGAACGATTTTGGGGAAGAAGCATTATGGCCATCGAAAAAC
The DNA here is from genome assembly GCA_041583815.1 of Halovulum sp. GTDB lineage: Bacteria > Pseudomonadota > Alphaproteobacteria > Rhodobacterales > Rhodobacteraceae > Halovulum. The sequence goes on along the minus strand of JBFHFG010000114.1, from coordinate 6,142 downwards.
TCGACCACGTCAACCTGAGAACCACGCAGCTTCAGGCAATGGTGGACTGGTACGAGACTGTGCTGGGCCTGCGCCAGGGACCGCGCCCCGACTTCCCCTTTCCCGGCGCATGGATGTACGCCGGGGACGGCGCTGTCGTGCATCTGGTCGGGATCGAGGGCGACCCCGGCATCGGTTCCGAAGCGGCGCTGAAACTTGAACATTTCGCGCTGAGCGCGACCGACCTTCAGGAATTCACCAGCAAGCTGGACTCGATGGGCATCGAGTACCGGCGCAACGACCTGGCCGGGATCAGCGTGGTGCAGGTGAACGTCTGGGACCCGGACGGGAACCACATCCACGTCGACTTCGCGACGGGTGGGTGATCGCGCCCAGCCCCCATTCAGCCTGCCAACCAGCCCGCCAGCGCGGCGTTCGTCGCCTCGGGCTGCTCCAGCACGGGCAAGTGCCCCGCGCCTTCGATCACTTCAAGCCGCGCACCCGGCACCAGGTCGCACATGAGCTCATGCCGCGCGACCGGGCACAGCCGGTCCTGCCGGCCGCACAGCACCAGCGTCGGCACCCGGACTTCGCGCAGAATCTGCTGCCGGTCCGGGCGGTCACGCAGCGCGCGCGACTGGTTGATGAAGACCTCGGCCCCAAGGCTCGTCGCCATGTCCATGCACAGATCCAGGATCGCCTGCCTGCCGGGACCATCCGCAAGGTAGTTCGGTTTCATCTCGTCGCGCATCACGTCGCGCAGCCCGCCCTGCCGGACACGCTCGATCTGCGGACCGCGCCGGGCCTGCACCTCGGGCAACTCTGCGCAGGGATTGGTGTCGAGCAGCGCCAGCCGCTCGACACGCTCTCGCGCCTGGGCCAGCATCTCCATTGCCACGATACCGCCCATCGACAGCCCCGCCAGCGCAAAGCGCGGCGGCGCGTGGGCCAGCACCTCGGCGGCCAGCGCCTGCATGCTGTCGTGGTTCGAGATCGGCGCCAGGTGCACCGCGCGGGCACCGCCGAACGCCGCGATCTGCGGCCCCCAGAGACGCCCGTCGCACATCATGCCGGGCAGCAGGACAAGCGGCGTCATCAGACCAGCGCCGCCCCCTCGGCCAGCGCCTTCAGTTTGGCGTAGGCAATATCCGGATCGACCGCACCGAAGCCCGCGAAGGTGCCGAACCCGCAGTCCGACCCGGCAATCACGCGATCCGCCCCGACGATATCGACGAAACGGGCGATCCGCTGGGCGACCAGCTCGGGGTGCTCGACGAAATTGGTCGTCGTATCGACCACGCCCGGCACCAGAACCTTGTCCTCGGGGATATCGGCCTTGCGGTCGCGAAACACGGCCCATTCATGCCCGTGGCGCGGGTTCGAGGTTTCGAACAGCAGATACCGCGCCCTGGTGGCCATCAGCGTGTCGAACATCTTCGCCATCGGGATATCGCAGACGTGCGGCCCTTCGTAGTTCCCCCAGCAGATGTGGATCCTCACCTTGTCGGCCGGGATCTCGGACAGCGCGTGGTTCAGCGCCTCGACATGCGAGTCCGCGACCTTCACGAACTCCTCGTCGCTGAGGTCCGTGAACAGCATGTGCCGCGACAGCGCCAGGTCGGGGCAGTCGAGTTGCAGGTCCAGTCCCGAGGCGACGATGGTCTCGTATTCCGCCTTCATTGCGTCGGCGAGTGCCGCCAGATAGGCTTCGCGCGTCTTGTAATGGCCGTTCTGCAGGAACAGCGAGATCACGCCGGGGCTGGCCGCGTTCATGAACCCACGCTGCGCGCCGTGCTGCGCCATCGCCGCCTTGAGGTTGGCGATGTCCTTCTCCAGCTCGCCCTGCCCCTTTGATTTCACCTCGCCCACACACATCGGCCGGGCGTATTTCGGCGTACCGCCATCATCGGCCAGCCGTTCGAGGAATTTCGGGAACAGCTTCAGGTCCGCGGGCGCGTTCCTTGGGCTGTCCCCGTTAAAGCCGGTGTAGCGATCCTTGACGTAGGTCGCATAGCTGATCTTCGAGGTCTCGCCGTCCGAGACGATGTCGACCCCCGCCGCAACCTGCTTGCGCACGGTTTCGGAAACCGCCCTGGTCATGCAGGCGTCGAACGCCGCTGGATCATACTCTTCGGCGCGCTCGCGGGCGAAGATGAAGTCCACGACATCCTGCGTGCGGGGCAGGCTTCCGACATGGGTGGTAAGGATCGACATCGCGTTCTCCTTGCGGGGGCTCAGCCTTGCCAGGTCAGGCCGGCGGGGTCGTCGGTTCCAACCACGCGGTAAAGCGCAGCCTCGCCGGTCATCGACGGTACGGCAGTATAGGCCAGGTTCTCGGGCACGCTCATCGTGTCGCCCGGTGCCAGCGTGGCCGCGCCGCCGTCCCATTCCACGCGCCAATGGCCGCGCACGGGCATCAGCACGGTCGGGTGGTCAGCCGCCGCCTTCTCGGTCTGGGCCGAGGGCCGGGTCAGGAAATCGACCTCGAACCCCGGCTTGTCACGGATGATCGCCTGCTCGCCGATCACTTTCACCGGGGCCTTGTCCGACAGCGCCACCATATCCCAGTAACGTCGCACGTAGCCGCCGACGACCTCCATCGTGGTCGGCTCGGGGATGGTCTTGAGCTCTGCCTCGCTCAGCAGCGGCATCGGCTTTTCGCCCTCGGGTAGCGATTGACCGGCCTTTGTGTCATACAGCTTCCCCTTCTCGGACAGGACCAGCCCGTGGTCGGCCGCGTCCTCGATCACCTGCGGGGCCCAGATCACGCCGCCGCCGGCATCGTCGCCGCCCAGGATCGCCATGATCATCCCGTAATCGTCGCCGATGTTTTCGAAGCCGCGGAAAATGCCCGTGGGGATGTTGAAGATGTCGCCCTCTTCCAGCACCACCTCGCCGGCGTTGCCCCAGCGGCCCCAGAAGAACCGCCAGCGGCCCTTGAGCACGAAGAACACCTCGGCGGTGCGATGGCTGTGCAGAGAGTTGCGGCATTTCGGCGGCTGCCCCGCAGCGCCGATGTTGAAGCCGTGCGGGATCGAGATGTGAACGTGCTGGTCGGCGCTTTCGCTGACGCCGCCGCCGATGATGGTGAAGTTCTCCTTCTGGTTCGAGCCAGGTGTGTGGGCGTCGATGAAGGCGGTGCGGCAGGGCTGCAGGTCGCCGTAGCGGACGATGCGGGTTTCCATGTCTTGCGGTGTCATTGTTCGGTTCCTTGTCGAATTCGCGTGGTTCTGGTCAGGCGGGAAGGGCCCGCCGCCCCGGGGGACGCAAATTCAGCCGCCGCGCGCGGCGGCTGGCGAAATACCCGTGAAGACGCCGCAGCGCCGGATAGGGGCGCAAGGTCGTCACAACGCACCGGTGGCCAGCAGGATCTGCTTCCAGACCGCGGTCTCGTCATGGATCGCGAACTCTCGGCGCAGGCCCCAGGGGCCGAACTCGGCATGGCTCAGGCCCAGCACGTAGACCTCGGCCCCGGTCGGCGTGCCGAAGGTGCCCCAGCCGGAATGCGTGCCGTGCAGGCTCCAGCGGATCGCGGCGCGGGGCGGCATCATCGGGTCGTCACGGCCGATGACATGGTGGATCGTGAACGTGGCGTCGGGGAAGGACGCGCGCAGACCCATCCAGAACCGGTCCGCATCGCCGTGGCCGTGGCCGGTCACGCCGCCGGGGTATTCCAGCTGGCAGGCGCGGTCGTATTCCTTGCCGATCACGGTGAAGTCCGCGTCCATGATCCGGGTCAGGATGTCTGCATACCTGGCACCCCATTCGTTGTCGTTGCCGCGCCCCTTGTAGGGCCCCTCGATGTCGGTAGCGGGGGTCAGCGGCTTCGTGCAGGCCTCGGGGCCGCCCTCGCGGGCGATCTGGTCGCGGGCGAATTCGACCGGGTCCCAGCCCATCTGGCGCACGATCGCACCCTGGTCACGGATCAGCCATTCATCGTTGATCTGGTTGTCGATGGCATGGCAGTCCGCGATAATCCGGTAAGTCAGCCGTTTGCCGGTCGCCTTGCCATACACCCCGTCCCCCGCATGGGTCGCCTGCGAAAGGATCCGGTGCGAGGACAGCATCCCCTCTTCGGGCGTGCCCGACCAGATCACGTCCTCGCCCAGCAACGTGCGGTCCGGAAACTCGGCCAGTGTCGCCATGGTCGCCCCGATGACGCCCTGGTTGCCCTGCACCACCGAGGCCGGCGACCGCACCACGATATCGGGCGCGTAATACTGGTGAAGCGTGGCAATGCCGCGATCCTCCCAGATCTCCTTGGTGATCCCGATGATGTAGTCGGGGAAATCCTTGAACTTGGGGTCGAAGCCTTTCACGGGGTCCATCCTTCGGGTTTGCGAGCCGAACCGCGCTGGATCAGCGGGCCGGGTATGCGGATCTTGTGGGGTTCGTCGTCACCGCCCTCGATGAAGGCGACCAGCGCGTTCACCGTCGCCTCGACCATGCGGTTCACGGGCTGGCGGACGGTCGTCAGGTTGTATCCGGGCCAGCCCGCGATCGGGACGTCGTCATAGCCGACGATCGACACGTCGCCCGGCACCGACAGGCCGAGTTCGTGGCGCAGCACGTCCATCACCGCAAAGGCCATGTGATCGTTACCGACGAACACGGCGTCCGGATGATCGGCGCCCGAGAACATCTCGCGCGCCACCTCGGCAGCCGTGTCGCGGTTGTACATGCCATCGACCACCGCCACTGGCGCGCGCCCCAGCGCGGCAAGCCCTTCGGTGAAGCCGCGGGCGCGGTCCCGCCCAGTGGAGGAGCCCTGCCACCCCGCGATATGCGCGATGCGCTTGTGCCCGCCGGCCACCAGGTACTCGGCCACCTGCCGCCCGCCGCCCAGGTTGTCCGAGGTCACTTCGGACAGGCGCGGGTCTTCCTGGCCGCGATTGAACATCACCACCGGGATGCCAGCCGCGTCGCAGCGCGCGGTCAGGTCGTTCGACATCGCGACCGAGGCGGTAACGATCCCCTCCACCTGGTAGTCCAGCAGTTCCTGTACGACCTGGGCGATGTTGTCGGTCTCGTTCCCGGCCATGAAGACAAGGATGTGATAGCCCCTGGCCTGCAACGCACGGCTCAGCCGTTCGACCGCCTCGGGGTAGAACTGGTTGTCGAGATAGGCGACGACTAGCCCGATCATCCGCGTACGCCCGGTGATCAGCCCGCGCGCCAGCGCGTTCGGGCGATAGCCCAGTTGCTCGGCCGCGGCGCGGACTTTTTCGACGGTCTTCTTCGACGCACTGGCGCCGGGTGTGAACACCCGGCTGACCGCCGACTGGCTGACACCGGCAAGGCGGGCGACGTCGTTGGATGTGACCTTCTCGCTCATCAGTCCGCCGTCCAGCCGCCGTCGACCAGCAGCGAGATGCCTGTGACCAGCGAAGACGCGTCCGAGGCCAGGTAAAGCACCGCGCCCATGATGTCCTCGACCTCGCCGACCCGGCCAAGCTTGATCTTCTCCTCGATCCAGCGGACACGTTCGGGGTTGGCAAAGGTGCCTTCGGTCAGCGGGGTTCTGATGAAGGTCGGGCAGATCGTGTTGACGCGGATGCCCTTCGCCCCCCACTCGATCGCCATCGACTTGGTAAAGCCCTCGACCGCGTGCTTGGTCGCGCAATAGACCGCCCGGTCGATGCCGCCGACATGCGCCATCTGGCTGGAGATGTTGATCAGGCTGCCGGGCTTGCCCGCTTCGGCCAGCCCGCGCGCGACGGCGCGGGTCAGGAAATACGCGCCCTTCACGTTCAGGTCGGACACGGCATCGAAATCCTGCGGTGTCGTTTCCAGCGCCGGCGAATGCCGCGCCAGCCCGGCGGAGTTCACCAGCACGTCGAACGGCCCTTCTGCCGCCACCGCAGCCTCGACCGAGGCCACGTCGGCCACGTCCAGGGGCAGGACGTGCGCGGTCAGACCCTCGGCGGCGAACTCTGCGGCCAGCGCGTCCAGCTTCTCCCGGCTCCGCGCTGCCAGCCAGACCTCGGCCCCGGCCTGACCCAGTGCGGCGGCACAAGCGCGACCGATACCGGACGACGCCCCCGCGACAAGCGCGCGGCGGCCGTCCAGGCGGAACGAAGGTGTGCGTGGCAGGCTCATGCTACGGCCCTTCCGGTTTCGGGATCGAAGCCCTGGCGGGCCTTGTTGAACTCGCGCATCCGCG
>JBFHFG010000113.1:0-7792 GCA_041583815.1 Halovulum sp. | reverse complement strand
GTTCGAACTCCCGAAGCGGCCCGGTCGGTGTGACCGGGCGCTCCGGACTCCCCCGGAAGAGCCGGGGGCTCAGGCGGTCGGCGTAATCACGATCTCGACGCGGCGGTTCTGCTCGCGGCCGGAAACCGTGCTGTTGCTGGCGATCGGCTGGGTTTCGCCTTGGCCGATGATGCGCACGCGGTTGCGGCTGACGCCATTGGCGAACAGCACGTTCGACACCGCCGAGGCACGACGCACCGACAGGTCCTGGTTGTAGGCGGCCGAGCCGGTGTTGTCGGTGTGGCCGATCACCTGCACGGTCGAGTTCGGATAGCTTTGCAGGTTGCGCGCGATGGCCGCGATGTTGCTGACCGAGTTCGGCTTCACCACGGTGCTGTCGACGTCGAAGGTAATTGCCTCGGGCAGCGATACGATCAGCTGGCTACCGGTGTTGATGATCTTCGCACCCGACCCGGACAGATCGCGTTGCAGTTCCTTCTGCTGGCGGTCGAGCAAAGCGCCCACGCCGCCGCCCACTGCCGCGCCCGCGATGCCGCCGACAATGGCGCCCTTGGCGTCGTCGGCGATCAGGCCGCCGGCCAGCGCGCCCAGACCGGCCCCCACCAGCAGGCCGCTGTTGGTGTTGTTGGTGGTGCCATCGGGGTTGGTGCAGGCAGCCAGGCCCAGCGCCGCCGTGGCGGCCAGGGTGACGGGAAGGCGGAGCGTGATCATGGGCGTTACCTCGTTTACTCGAAGATCCGGCGAAGCCGGGGCGTTGTGATTGAGCGACATATCACACGCGGCGCAAGCGCCAAGCACCCCGCGTCACGCGGACGTGTACCCATAGGCGAATTCTTACCGATCCTTTCAGAACCGCGACCGCGGCGTTGTCAGCCCCCGAGGCAGATAGGGCGCGCGATTCAGCCTGCCAGGTCCAGCGAATCGGCTCGCGCGCCTTCCCACGCCAGAAGCGCGCGCTTGACGCCCAGACCCCAGTGGTATCCCCCCAGCCCGCCGGATTTGCGCAGCGCGCGGTGGCAGGGAATCAGGAAACTGACCGGGTTGCGCCCGACCGCCGTGCCGACCGCGCGCTGCGCCAGTGGTGCGCCGACCGCGCGGGCCAGGTCGGAATAGGTCGTGACGCTGCCCATCGGTACCTGCAACAGCGCCTCCCAGACCTTGATCTGGAATGGCGCACCGATCATGTGCAGCCGCGCCTCGCCAGGGCCGCCACCGAACACCGCATCGGCCTGCGGTGCGATGGTGGCGGGATCCTCGACGAACTCGGCCTTCGGCCACCGGGCGCGCATGTCGCGCATCGCCTCGTCGCGCCCCGCCTCGGCGGAGAATGCCAGGCCGCAGATGCCACGCTCGGTCGACATCACCAACGCCTCGCCGAAGGGGCTGGGCACCCAGGCCCAGCGAATCGTCAGGCCAGCGCCCGCGCGGGCATAGTCGCCGGGGGTCATCGCCTCCCACCGCAGGAACAGGTCGTGCAGGCGGCCGCCGCCGGACAGGCCCGCGCCGTGGGCCGCGTCCAGAACGCTGTGCCGCTCGGCCAGCAGCCGCTTGGCGTGGTCCAGCGTCAGGTATTGCTGGTAGCGCTTCGGGCTGACCCCGGCCCACTGGCTGAACACGCGCTGGAAATGCGTCGGCGACAGGCCGACGGCGCGGGCGACGTCCTCAAGCGAGGGCTGCTCGGCCACGGTGTCGCCGATATACTCGATGGCACGGCCGATCACGGCGTAATGGTAGGGATCGGCGGCGGTGGTGGGGATCTGTGCGGTCATGGTCGTCTGCCTCGTTCCGTTGCCCCCAGTTAAGCGCGTGCGCCCTGCCCTGCCCACCCGAATCCTGCGGCTTCGGAAGGTACGCCGAAATTGCATGGCTGCCATGCGTCTTATGCATTTGTAAGTTCGCACCGGAAGATGCATGTGGGCGTTCAGACGCAAAGTGCGCTCGCTGCCCGGGCTATCAGGGTCACGCAGTGTCATCCGCGTCCTTGTGGGATCCGTCCGGGCCTGAGAATCCGGGATTTTATGGGGAAGCCTATGATTGCTGCCGACCGCGCGTCGTTTGACGCCGCCCGTTCCGTTGCACCCTCGTTCCGCCGTTCGGATGCGCCGTCGCGCATCGCGGCCTACCTGGACGCGCATGTTTTCGAGCGCCCGACGCTGGTGCTGGACATCGAAGCCGCTGTGCAGAACTTCCGCGACCTGCGGACCGGCCTGGCAACCGCGCAAAGCCGCGCGCACATCCATTACGCCGTGAAGGCAAACCCCGAACCGGTGCTGGTTCGCCGTCTGGCCGAGGAAGGCTGCCGATTCGACGCCGCCTCGCGCGCCGAGATCGCGCTGTGCATCGAGCAGGGCGCGCAGCCCCGGCACGTTTCGTTCGGCAACACCGTCAAGCGGCCTGCCGACATCGCCTGGGCCCACGCCCAGGGCGTCGAGATGTTCGCCGCCGATGCCGAGGCCGAGCTGGAGAAGATCGCCGCCAACGCCCCCGGTGCCAAGGTCTACCTGCGCCTGCTGGTCGAGGCGAGCGAGGCCGACTGGCCGCTGAGCCGCAAGTTCGGTGCGCCCGCAGCCCAGATCCCGGCGCTGTTCCACTATGCGCGCGCGCTGGGCCTGCGCCCGATCGGCCTGAGCTTCCACGTCGGCTCGCAGACCCGCCGCGCCGCGATGTGGCGCCCGGTGCTGGAGCAGGCGGCCGAGCTGTGGCACGGTCTGGTGGCCGATGGCTTCGACATGCAGGTGCTGAACGTCGGTGGCGGTTTCCCCGCATATTATGGCGAGGCGATCGACGCCCCCACGCCCTATGGCGCGGGCGTCCGTGCGCTGGTCGACGAACTGTTCGGCCCGGTGCCCTATCTGATGGCCGAGCCCGGCCGTTCGGTGGCCGCCGATGCCGGCGTCATCGCCGCCGAGGTGCTGCTGGTGTCGCGCAAGCGCCCGGACGACATTGCGCGCTGGGTCTACCTGGACATCGGCAAGTTCTCGGGCCTGGCCGAAACCATGGACGAGGCGATCCGCTACCAGATCGAGACCAGTGCGGATGGCGGCGAGACCGGCCCCTGCGTGCTGGCCGGCCCCAGCTGCGACAGCGCCGATGTCCTGTACGAACAGCGCCCGATCCAGCTGCCCGAGACGTTGGCCGCCGGCGACCGCATCCGCATCCTGTGCGCGGGCGCCTACACGACGACCTATGCCAGCATCGGCTTCAACGGCTTCCCGCCGCTGGACGTTGTGTGCATCTGAGTTGAAGCGTTCGCGCGGCTGTGCCAAAGGCTTTGGCCATGGCCGCGCAACTTCCCTATTCCGAGATCGAGCAGATCTTCGCCCGTTTCCACGAGGCGGAGCCTGAACCCAAGGGCGAGCTGGAGCATACCAGCGCCTTCACCCTGCTGGTCGCCGTGGCGCTGTCCGCGCAGGCGACCGACAAGGGCGTGAACATCGCCACCCGCAAGCTGTTCCCGGTCGCCGACACGCCGGAAAAGATGCTGGCGCTGGGGGTCGAGGGCGTCACCGAGTACATCAAGACCATCGGCCTGTTCCGCAACAAGGCCAAGAACGTCATCGCGCTGAGCCAGCGGCTGATCGACGAGTTCGGCGGCGAGGTGCCCTCGTCCCGCGCGGCGCTGCAATCGCTTCCGGGCGTCGGGCGCAAGACGGCGAACGTCGTGCTGAACATGTGGTTTCACTTCCCCGCACAGGCTGTGGACACCCACATCTTCCGCGTCGCCAACCGCACCGGCATCGCGCCGGGCAAGGACGTGATCGCCGTCGAGCGGGCGATCGAGGACCAGATCCCTGACCGTTACCAGCAACACGCGCATCACTGGATGATCCTGCACGGGCGCTATACCTGCAAGGCGCGCAAACCCGCCTGCGCTGCCTGCATCATCCGCGAATTCTGCCGCTTCGAGGAGAAGAACCTGTGACCAAGTCTTTCCACGTCGTCGGCATCGGCAATGCCATCGTCGATGTCCTCGCCCATGCCGACGACAGCTTTCTTGATCTGATGGGGATCGAGAAGGGCATCATGCAGCTGGTCGAGAAGGCCCGCGCCGAAACCCTTTACGGCGCAATGGAGGACCGCTCGCAGATCGCCGGCGGCTCGGTCGCGAACACGCTGGCGGGGCTGGGAAACCTTGGGTTGAACACCGGGTTCATCGGCCGGGTGCGCAACGACGCGCTGGGCAAGTTCTATGCCGCAGAAATGGAAGCTGACGGCACCAGCTTTCTGAACCCGCCGGTGGCGGGCGATCCTCTGCCGACCTCGCGCTCGATGATTTTCGTCACGCCGGACGGCGAGCGGTCGATGAACACCTACCTGGGCGTCAGCGCCGAGCTGGGCGAGGACGACGTGCCCGCGACCGATGTCGCCTCGTCGGCGATCCTTTTCCTAGAGGGCTATCTTTACGACAAACCCAAGGGCAAGCGCGCCTTTCAGGCGGCGGCCAAGGCTTGCCGGGCGACCGGCGGCAAGGCCGGCATCGCGCTGAGCGATCCGTTCTGCGTCGACCGGCACCGCGACGATTTCAAGACGCTGGTCCGCGACGAGATGGACTACGTGATCGGCAACCAGCACGAATGGCAGTCGCTCTACCAGACCGAGAACCTGGAAAACGCCCTGGCCCATGCCCGCGCCGATTGCGAGATGGTGGTCTGCACGCGCTCGGGCGATCCGGTCGTGCTGATCCGCGGCGACGAGCGGGTCGAGGTTCCGGTGAACAAGGTCGTTCCCGTGGACGCGACCGGCGCAGGCGACCAATTCGCCGCCGGGTTCCTGTTCGGCTATGCCACCGGCGCACCGCTGGAGATGTGCGGTCGCATGGGCGTGGTCGCCGCCGCCGAAGTCATCAGCCACATGGGCGCCCGCCCCGAGGCAGACCTGAAACAGCTGTTCGCAGAACAGGGCCTGATCTGAGCCCGATCTGGAAAGGAGCCAGCCATGACCGCCTATGACGACCAGAACATCTTTGCCAGGATCCTGCGTGGCGAGATCCCCAACAAGACGGTGCTGGAGACCGAGCACACGCTTGCCTTCGAGGACATCGCGCCGCAAGCCCCGGTCCACGTGCTGGTGATCCCGAAGGGCAGGTACGTGACCTATGCGGATTTCGCGGCCAACGCCTCCGAGGCCGAGATCGTCGATTTTCACCGCGCGCTTGCGACGATCTGCGAGCAGACCGGCGTGAACGGCGATGGACACCGGCTGATCTCGAACGCGGGTCCGAACGGCGTACAGGAGGTGCCGCACATGCACGTGCACATCCTTGGCGGCCGTCCGCTGGGCAGAATGCTGGCGTCTGCCACGGAATAACCGTGGCCGTCGTTGACCAAAGTCAACGACCGGTCCGCCGACTCGTGCGATTCTGTGAAGGTGCCGGGCCCAAGGGGGTCGGCACTGAATACGGAGGACGACATGAGCGTAGAGAAATCGGGGATTCCATCGCTTTGGCCAACAAATCCCCTTGGCGCGTTCGGACGCGAGTTCGACGGCCTGTTCCAGAACGTCTTCGGCCCCGGCCAGCGGGACGCGATGTTGCCCAAGGGCGTCGTCTCGCCCGCCATCGACGTGGCCGAGAACGCTGATGCGATCACGCTGACCGCCGAACTGCCCGGCCTGTCAGAAGACGACGTGGACCTCGAGATCCGCGACGGCAGGCTGATCCTGAAGGGCGAAAAGAAGTCCGAGAAAGACGAGACCCGCGACGAGGTGCAATACTCGGAACGCAGCTATGGCGCGTTCCAGCGGGTGATGACGCTGCCCGAGCGGGTCGACCCGGCCGCGATCAGCGCGACATTCGACAAGGGTGTACTGTCCGTGACGATGCCCAAACGCCCCGAGGCCAAGGCCGAGGCAGCCCGCAAGGTCAAGATCGGCAAGTAGCCCACACGGGAACCGCGCACTTGGGGGAGTGCGCGGCGTAGGGGGCACATGGCGGACCGGATCATTAGGCCGCGTCCGCCGTGCCCCCGGTCAACGATACGAAAACATCCTGCAGATCCGGCTCTTCGGTGGCCACGTCGCGGATATGGATTCCGGCGGCGCGCACCGCGTCCAGCAGATCCTCGGCACGGGTTTCCGACCGGCGATAGTTCAGCACCAGCGCCCCGTCGGCGCGGCGCACCGCCTCGACCCCCTCGGGGACGACGGGCAGCTCGGTCAGTGCGGTGTCGGGGGTGATGACCAGCGATTTCGCATCCAGCCGGGCCAGCAGGTTCACCGTCTCGTCGCAAGCGACGACCTCGCCCTGGTCGATGATGGCGATGCGGTCGCACATTTCCTGCGCCTCTTCCAGGTAGTGCGTGGTCAGGATGATCGTGGTCCCTGCGTCGTTCAGTTCGCGCACGTAGGACCAGAGCATCTGGCGCAGCGCGATATCGACACCGGCTGTCGGTTCATCCAGCACCAGCACCGGCGGGCGGTGCACCAGCGCCTTGGCGATCAGCAACCGGCGCCGCATGCCGCCCGACAGGGTGCGGGCATAGGCCTCGGCCTTGTCGGACAGACCCACCGCGGCCAGGATCTCGTCGGTGCGGCGTTCCGATTTCGGCACGCCGTAAAGTCCCGCCTGCACCTCCAGCGCCCCACGGGGCGTGAAGAACGGGTCCATGTTCAGTTCCTGCGGCACGACGCCGATGCTGGCCCGCGACTGGCGTGGGTTCACGTCCTGATCGAAGCCCCAGATCTTCACCGAGCCGCTGGTCTTGTTGACCAGCCCGGCCAGGATATTGATCGTTGTCGACTTGCCCGCGCCGTTCGGCCCCAGCAGCCCGAAGATGGACCCGGCGGGGATCGCCAGGTCGATGCCCTTGAGCGCCTCTTTCGGCGCGGACTTTCCGCTGCCGCCATAGGTCTTGCGCAGGCCATTGAGTTCGATCGCGGTCTGTTGCATGGGGTCCTCGCGGGGGATTGGTCGGCCGGGCCTTGCCGCGGCCCGACCGTCGGTTATCATGCCGCCAAGCCAAGCGCACCCCCGCGCCGGAACGATTTGCGATCAGGACAGAGCCATGAAAACCCTTCCCGTCGAGAACCCCTCCCAGGATGCGCCGTCGACCGGTGTCGAGATCAACCCGCCCGAGGTCGAGATCGTGACCACAAGCCGCGTCGCCTGCGACGGCGGCCCCGGCCTGGGTCATCCGCGCGTCTGGCATTCGATCGACCCGGTGCTGGGCTTCGTCGAATGCGGCTATTGCGACAAGCGCTTCATCCTGAAGGGCGGCCCGGCGGACACCGAAGCCCTCAAATGAGCGGCAATGTCCCGGCAGGGTTCGGCAAGGGCTGCCACCTGCACCTGATCGACGGCTCGGCGTTCATTTTCCGGGCCTTCCACGCGCTGCCGCCCTTGTCGCGCAAGTCCGACGGCCTGCCCATCGGGGCGGTCGCGGGCTTTTGCAACATGATCTTCAAGATGGTCGAGGACAACAATGGTCCCGACGCGCCGACCCATGTCGCGGTGATCTTCGACAAGGGCAGCCACACCTTCCGCAACGACCTGTACGACCTGTACAAGGCGAACCGCGACGAGATGCCCGAGGACCTGCGCCCGCAGATTCCGCTGACCCGCGACGCCACCCGCGCCTTCAACATCGCCTGCATCGAGACCGAGGGATACGAGGCCGACGACATCATCGCCGCCCTGTCGTGCAAGGCGCGCGATGCGGGGGGCAGCGTCACCATCATCAGCAGCGACAAGGACTTGATGCAGCTGGTCGGCAATGGCGTCGATATGCTGGACCCGATCAAGAACAAGCTGATCGGCCCCGATGAGGTGATGGAGAAATTCGGCGTCGGCCCCGAC
>JBFHFG010000112.1:0-7819 GCA_041583815.1 Halovulum sp. | reverse complement strand
CGATCACCCGCCGTCTGGCCGAGAAGGGCGCGAAGATCTTCATCGGGCAGAAGGCCGCCAACCTGAAAGGGGCCGAAGTCATCGTGATCTCTTCGGCGATCAAGCCGGGCAACCCCGAGCTTGACACTGCGCGCAGCCTGAAACTGCCGGTCGTGCGCCGGGCCGAGATGCTGGCCGAGCTGATGCGCCTGAAGAACAACGTTGCCGTCGCGGGCACGCATGGCAAGACCACGACCACCTCGATGGTCGCGGCGCTGCTGGATGGCGGCGGGATCGACCCGACGGTCATCAACGGCGGCATCATTCACGCTTACGGCTCGAACGCCCGGATGGGCGCGGGCGAGTGGATGGTCGTCGAGGCCGACGAAAGCGACGGCACCTTCAACCGGCTGCCCGCCACGATCGCGATCGTGACCAACATCGACCCCGAGCACATGGATCACTACGGGGATTTCGACACGCTGCGCGCGGCCTTCCACACGTTCGTGTCGAACATCCCGTTCTACGGTGCCGCCGTCTGCTGCATCGATCACCCCGAGGTGCAGGCGCTGGTCGGCCGCATTCACGACCGCCGTGTGCTGACCTACGGGTTCAATCCGCAGGCCGACGTGCGTGCGGTGGGGCTGAAGTATGCAGACGGAAAAGCACAGTTCGACGTGGTTCTGGCCTCGGAAGGCGACGTGATCGACGGGCTGACCCTGCCGATGCCGGGGGCGCACAACGTCTCGAACGCGCTGGCGGCTATCACCGTCGCGCGGCACCTTGGTATTCCGCATGACGATATCCGCAAGGCGTTGCTGAATTTCGGCGGCGTGAACCGGCGCTTCACCCGTGTCGGCCAGGCGAATGGCGTGACCATCATCGACGATTACGGCCACCACCCGGTCGAGATCGCCGCCGTACTGAAAGCCGCGCGCGAGGCGACAGAGGGCCGCGTCATCGCCGTTCACCAGCCGCACCGCTATTCGCGGCTGCATGACCTGTTCGAGGATTTCTGCACCTGCTTCAACGATGCGGACGCAGTGATCATCTCGGATGTCTACGCTGCGGGTGAGGCCCCGATCGAGGGCGCGGATCGCGACTCGCTGGTCGCCGGACTGCGCACCCACGGTCACCGCCGGGCCATCGCACTTGAGGACGAGGCGCGCCTGGCCGAACTTTTGAAGGCCGAGACGGGCCCGGGCGACATGGTCGTCTGCCTTGGTGCCGGCAGCATCAGCGGCTGGGCCCACGCACTGCCGGAGGCAATGACGAAGGTCGCCGCCGAATGATCTGGAGCGCGGCTCTAGGCTGTGTCTGGATCTCTCAGTGCTCGGCCCCGGGCGCCACGTTGAACCGCTGGCACCGGGTGATTGCTTCTGCGCTGATGGTGGCAGCGCTGCTGATTCTATGGTTGCTGTGGCGTGACGACGGGCTTCCCTGGGTGCTGGGCTTCTTGGTCTTGGCCATGTTTCAGTCCCGCCTGTTGCTGATCCACGGGGGCAAGAGGCCTTATCGACATTTTCGGGGGCAAGCCGATGCCTGATCTGATGAACCGCCTGCCGCCCGTGCGGGGCAGGCTCACGCCCAACCGGCCACTGGCCGACCTGTCCTGGCTGCGTGTCGGTGGTCCGGCAGAAGTGCTGTTCCAGCCTGCGGACATGGATGACCTGACGGATTTCCTGAGGGCGCTTCCGGCAGACGTTCCGGTGTTCCCGGTCGGTGTCTGCTCCAACCTGATCATCCGTGACGGCGGGATCCGCGGTGTGGTGATCCGCCTTGGCCGCGGCTTCAACGGCATCGAGATCGAAGGCGATACCGTACGCGTCGGCTCCGCCGCGCTGGATGCACAGGTCGCCAAGCGCGCGGCCGAAGCAGGCGTGGACCTGTCGTTTCTGCGCACGATCCCCGGCAGCATCGGCGGTGCGGTCCGCATGAACGCCGGCTGTTATGGCCGCTATACCGCCGATGTGGTGGTCGAAGTGACCGCCGTAACCCGCGCAGGTGAGGTGCGGCAGCTGACGCCCGACGATTTGGAGTTCGGGTATCGCTCGACCCGGCTGCCCGCCGACATGTTGATCGTCGAGGCCGTACTGCGCGGTCCCCTGCGCCCGCCCGAGGACATCGAGGCGACGATGCAGGACGCACTCGACAAGCGCGAGGCCAGCCAGCCGGTGCGCGACCGTTCCTGCGGCTCCACCTTCCGCAACCCCGCCGGCTATTCCTCGACGGGGCGCGACGACGACGTGCATGACCTGAAGGCGTGGAAGCTGATCGATGACGCGGGCCTGCGCGGTGCGCGGTTGGGCGGCGCGCGTATCTCGCCCAAGCACTCCAATTTCCTGATCAACGAGGGTGGCGCATCTGCCACAGACCTTGAAGAGTTGGGCGAGAAGGTCCGTGAATCAGTTCTCAAAAATTCCGGCATAGAATTAGAGTGGGAAATCATGCGGGTGGGGGAACCTCTTAAACCAGAGGCTCCGTCCGACAGGTAAAAACAAAAATCCCCGAGACGGCCGTCAGAGTCGAGCCGGGGCGTATCGAGGCGGGTCATGTCGAGCAGGACACTTCCCCGCGTCGCGGTCCTGATGGGTGGTCCCTCGTCCGAGAGGGACGTTTCGCTGTCGTCAGGGCGCGAATGCGCGGCCGCATTGCGGAACGAGGGGTATTCGGTCGTCGAAATCGACGCCGGCCCCGACCTGTGCGCCCGCCTGACCGCCGAAAAGCCCGACGTCGTCTTCAATGCGCTTCATGGTCGCTGGGGCGAAGATGGCTGCGTGCAAGGCATCCTGGAATGGATGCGCATTCCCTATACCCATTCCGGCGTGCTGGCCTCGGCGCTGGCAATGGACAAGATCCGCGCCAAGGAAACTTTTGCTGCTGCCGGTCTGCCCGTTGCCGAAAGTCGGCTCGTCACCGCCCACGAGGCGCGGCGCAGCCACCCGATCGCGCCGCCCTACGTGGTCAAGCCTTACAACGAAGGCTCGTCGGTCGGCGTCTATATCGTGCACGAGCAGGCCAACGCCCCAGCGCAGCTGGGCGACGATATGCCCGAGATGGTCATGGTCGAACGGTTCGTTCCCGGGCGCGAACTGACGGTTTCGGTTATGGATGGCCGCGCGCTGACGGTAACGGACATCGTCACCGACGGCTGGTACGACTACGACGCCAAGTACACCGCCGGCGGATCGCGCCACGTCCTGCCCGCCGAAGTTCCATCCGACATCTTTGAAGCCTGCCGCGACTATGCGGCGCGCGCCCACGCGGCGCTGGGCTGCCGCGGCGTATCGCGCAGCGATTTCCGCTGGGATGACTCGAAGGGCCTCGACGGCCTGGTTCTGCTCGAGACCAACACACAACCAGGGATGACCCCCACATCCCTGGTTCCGGAGCAAGCTGCCCACGAGGGTATTTCGTTCGGTCAGCTTGTCTCCTGGATGGTGGGAGATGCCTCATGCTTCCGGTGAAGGCGTACCGCGACCCCGCGCCAAGCCGGCTGAAGTACCGGCTGGAACGTCTCTGGCTTCGGCCTGCCATCCGAAATTCCGTGCGCATCGGCCTTCCGCTGGCGCTGGTCGCGTGGTGCATCGCTGCCGCCGCGACGGATCCGATCGTACGCGCGGCTGTCGCCGAGCGTGCTCAGGCCGCACGCGATGCGATTGCCGCCCATCCTGCTCTGCGGGTCGACCGCATCGAATTGAACCCCGTCAGCGAGGAACTGACCGCGGCGCTGGCGCCGGTGCTGGATATTCCGATGCCGATCAGCTCGATGGACCTGGATCTGGACGCACTGCACGACCGCATCGCCGCGCTTGAAGCGGTGGCCGCGACAACCGTGCGCATCGAAAGCGGCGGTACCTTGCGCGTTCACGTGCAGGAACGCACGCCGACCGTGCTTTGGCGTCATGCGGACGGCACGCTTGAACTGCTCGATACCGGGGGCCACCGGGTGGGCGCCGCGATCGGGCGCGCCGATTGGCCGGAACTGCCGCTGATCGCTGGGCAGGGGGCGAACCAGGCCACCGCCGAGGCACTGTCGCTGCTGCGCCTGGCCGAGCCTCTGGATGACCTGGTGCGCGGGCTTGTCCGCGTGGGCGAACGCCGCTGGAACCTGGAACTGACCAACGACGTCACCGTGATGCTGCCCGCGGTCGGTGCGAAAGCCGCGCTGGCCCGCGCACTGGCGCTGCACGAGGCGGACAATCTTTTCGCGCGCGACATCAGTCATGTCGACATGCGCGACGGCCGCAGACCGATCCTGCGTCTCAGGCCCCCGGCGGTCGAGACGCTGCAGACACTTCGCAATCCCGAGGGAGAACGTGACGCATGAGTCATGTATTCGAAGCGCAGCGCGCGATGCGCGCCCGCCGCGAGGCCGCGTTGCGGCGTGGCGTTGTGGCCGTGCTGGACATCGGTACCAGCAAGATCGCCTGCCTGGTTCTGCGCTTTGCCCCTGACGGAGAAGACGGCGCCCAACGACCCACCCGCCACGGCCTGACCCACGGGGCGTTCCGCGTGATTGGTGCGGCCACAACCCGTTCGCGCGGGGTGCGCGGCGGCGAGATCACCGCCATGGACGAGACCGAGCGCGCGATCCGCACCGCCGTGCAGGCCGCGCAGAAAATGGCGGGTGTGCGAGTCGATCACGTGATTGCAAGCTTCGGTGGCGGCGGACCCCGGTCCTACGGCCTGTCGGGCGAAGTCCGTGTCGAGAACGGCGAAGTCTCGGAACTTGATGTCGGCCACGCATTGGCAGCCTGCGAAGTGCCCGACTACGGACACGGACGCGAGGCGATCCATGCCCTTCCGGTCAACTTCACGCTGGACAACCGCACCGGCCTGCGCGACCCGCGCGGGCAGATCGGTGCGCGACTTGCCGCCGACATGCACCTGCTGACCGTCGACGCGGCCACGGTCCATAACCTGCTGCACTGTTTCCGACGCTGCGACCTGGAATTGGCCGGCCTGACCATCGCGCCCTATGCCGCCGGTATCTCGGCACTGGTCGAGGATGAGCAAGAACTCGGCGCGGCCTGCATCGACCTTGGCGGTGGCACGACCGGCATCTCGATCTTTGCCAAGCGTCACATGATCTATGCCGACTCGGTTCCGATGGGCGGGCATCACCTGACCTCGGACATCTGCCAGGGCCTGCACATCCCGATGCCGGCGGCCGAACGGATCAAGACGCTGAACGGCGGCGTGCTTGCCACAGGTGCCGATGACCGCGACCTGATCGAGATCCCCTCGGCCTTCGAAGGGTCCGAGCGCGATCGGCAGCAGATCTCCAGGTCGGAACTGATCGGCGTGATGCGTCCCCGGATGGAAGAGATCCTCGAAGAAGTGCGCGATCGGCTCGACGCCTCGGGGTTCGAATACCTGCAGGGGCAGCGCGTGGTGCTGACCGGCGGATCGGCTCAGGTGCCCGGGCTGGAGGAACTGGCCGCGCGCATCCTGGGCCGCCAGGTCCGCGTCGGCAAACCGTTGCGCGTCCAGGGTCTGCCGCAGGCTGCGACCGGGCCGTCCTTCGCCGCTGCGGTGGGACTGGCGCTGCATGCCTCGGCGCCGCAGGACGAGTGTTGGGATTTCGAGATGCCGTCGGACCGTGTCGGCGCACGCCGCGTGCGCCGTGCCATCCGCTGGTTCCGCGAGAACTGGTAGGCATCCATACGCGCCGCAATGCGGCGCTGATCACCGCCAAAATGCTGGCCGGTGTCCGGTGACTCGCACCCGCGAATCACCAGATACGGCTTGTCTTGAGTGATTCCATACAAAATCCGTGACGTCCCGCGGATCATGGTTTACGTTACAGAATCAGCAGGACTTCAGCGAACCGCGCAGCAAAAGCGGACGGCAAAATACAGGCGGATACATCCATGGCTTTGACTCTCAGCATGCCCGAGCAGCATGATCTGCGTCCCCGCATCACCGTGTTCGGTGTCGGCGGTGCCGGCGGCAACGCCGTCAACAACATGATCGAGAAAAACCTGGAAGGCGCCGAATTCGTCGTGGCGAACACGGACGCCCAGGCGCTCGCCCAGAACAACGCGCAGCACAAGCTGCAACTGGGCGTCGAGGTGACCCAGGGTCTGGGCGCCGGCGCCCGGCCCGAGGTCGGTTCGGCCGCGGCCGAGGAATCGATCGAAACCATCGTCGATCAGCTTTCCGGCGCGCACATGTGCTTCATTACCGCCGGTATGGGCGGTGGCACCGGCACCGGCGCAGCCCCGATCATCGCCCGCGCCGCGCGCGAGATGGGCATCCTGACCGTCGGCGTCGTGACCAAGCCCTTCCAGTTCGAAGGCGCCAAGCGCATGCGCCAGGCCGAGGCTGGTGTCGAGGAACTGCAGCGCGTCGTCGACACGTTGATCGTGATCCCCAACCAGAACCTGTTCCGTCTGGCGAACGAGAAGACGACCTTCACCGAGGCGTTTTCGATGGCCGACGACGTGCTCTACCAGGGCGTCAAGGGCGTGACCGACCTGATGGTCCGCCCGGGCATCATCAACCTGGACTTCGCCGATATAAGGTCGGTGATGGACGAGATGGGCAAGGCGATGATGGGAACCGGCGAGTCCGATGGCGAAGATCGCGCCGTTCAGGCCGCCGAGAAGGCGATTGCCAACCCGCTGCTGGACGAAATCAGCCTCAAGGGTGCCCGTGGCGTGCTGATCAACGTGACCGGCGGCTCGGATTTGACCCTGTTCGAACTGGACGAAGCCGCGAACCGCATCCGGTCCGAGGTCGATCCCGACGCGAACATCATCGTCGGCTCGACGCTGGATCCGGACATGGACGGCAAGATGCGCGTCTCGGTCGTTGCCACCGGCATAGATGTGGCCGAGGGCAATCGCGCCACTCCGGCCGAGCATCCGGTCGCACGTGCCGCACATGCCGCGGCGCAGGCTCCGGCCCCGCAGCAGGCTCCGGCCGAAGCGCCCGCTGGCCCCAGCTTCATCGACGCGCAGACCGTGCGCGAAGAGCAGCCGGCCCCCGCACCGCAGCCGGTTCATGCCGAAGCACCCGTCGTGCACCAGGCGGTCGAGGCCCCGGCGCCTCAGCCCGCGCCGATGCAAGCCGAAGCACCCGCTCCGATGCAGGTTCAGCCCGCCGAAGAACAGCACGTTGCCGACGACCGCCGTCCCGGTGATCCGTCGCCCGCGACGCTTGCCCGGCTTCAGGCTGCGGTTTCGCACGATCCGCATGGCCGAGCTCAGGCTGCGGCCCCGCGCCTTCAGGCCGAACGTCGCGAGCCCGCCGCACCCCGCCAGCAGGCTGCCCCCGCACAGGAAGAGCAGGGTCGTTTCGCGATCAACAACCTGATCCACCGGATGACCGGGCACCGTGACGAACGCTCTGTCGCCGCGCGCCAGCCTTCGCAACCGGCGGCTGCTGAACGGCCTCGCGCCGAACCCGAGCGTGATCCGAACGAAATCCCGGCGTTCCTGCGCCGCCAGGCGAACTGACCGCCTGACGGCATAGGCGGAATTTCGCCAATACATTCACGGGCGTCCCGAGGGGGCGCCCGTTTTCCTTTGCTGGCAGGACTGTTTCAGCGGCTGTAGGAATTGGTCACATCATTTGAGTTGTTTGACCCTAACCCTCAGCCTACCCAGACCCATGTAACGTTCTGGTAAAGCCCGGCGCATGCAACGACAGGCGCACCCCAAGGTTAAACGGGCGAAAGGAGAGAGGCCGTGCAGACGACTTTGAAGCGAGAAGTCCAGCTGGTTGGGACCGGTCTCCATTCCGGTCGCCCGGCACGGATCACCCTGCGTCCCGCCGCCGCCGGAACCGGCGTCCGTTTTCGCCGGATCGACGTGACCGGCAAGGATGCCGT
>JBFHFG010000111.1:0-7850 GCA_041583815.1 Halovulum sp. | reverse complement strand
GGGGCTGGTGGGGCTCGCCGCCGGTGCTCTTGCGGTCTATGCACTCGTCGTCGAGGAGGACCCAACGACCCGCCTGGCCTTGCTGATCGTTCTGCCGGCGCTGGTGGGCCGGGGGCTTGTGCTATGGTCGCGATCCGTCTTTCTCGGGTTGGAGCGGAACAGGACGGCGTTCGGACTGGCCGTCGTTCTGCGTGTCTGTGAGGTTTCCGCGGGGCTGAGCAGCCTTGCGCTTGGCGCAGGGCTTTCCACGCTGCTTGCCATTCACGCGCTCGCCTGGCTGGCGGAAGCGGCGCTTTCTTTCTTTCTGATCTCTCGTCACATCCCAATCGCGCTGCGCATCAACTGGGCGGAAGTCAAAAGGATCCTGGCGGAGGGGTTCGTGGTGGGCCTGTCCACTGCCGGTCTGGCGATCTTGACTGCGATGCCGCTGATATTGATCCGCCACCTGATGGACGACCTGCAAACCGTCGGCCAGATGGGACTGGCGATGCAGATCGCCGCCCTCGCGGTGATGGGGGCCCAGGGCCTGCTTGCTGCCGCTCTGCCGGTTGTCGGCCGTGCCTCGCTCAGGGGCGATGCACGCCTCGTTCGTTATCCCGGTCTTGTCGCACTGGCGGTCGTCGTCGTTTTCGGTGGAGCCATCATCGTGGCCCATGTCTACGGACCTTCGGTTGTCCCAGTTCTGATGGGAGAAGATTTTCTGCCTGCCGGATCGCTTATCGCCCCGGCACTGCTTGTCGGAGGACTCTCAGTCCTGCCGATTGGCTTTTGGCAAATTCTTGTCACGGAAGGGCGGGCCTGGTCTGGCGTGATCGCTGCCTGGTCCGGCGCGGCCGTCCTGCTGGTTGCCATTTCCCCGATGGTGGCTGCCGATGGCGCATTCGGCGCCTTCTCGGCAGCCGCCCTGGCCTGGTTTGTGCGCGCGGGAATCCTGATTGGGTGGGCGCTGTGGCCCAGGGGTGCCAGCAAGGTCTGAATTCGAGCGGCAATGCCCGGTTCGTCGGTATGGCTGGGCCTGCCGATCAGTCCAGCGATACGAGGATCTCGGCGATTTTCTGGGCGTCGTATTTCGGCTGGTCGTCCTGGCGCAGGGGCAGGCGGTGGCAGGGAATGCCGTGCCCCGCCGTGACCTTGGCACATTCATCCTCGGGCATGGTGGTGTCGCACAGGACGTGGCTCATCAGCAGGGGTGTGGGTGTGGATGCCCCGG
This sequence comes from Halovulum sp., assembly GCA_041583815.1. GTDB lineage: Bacteria > Pseudomonadota > Alphaproteobacteria > Rhodobacterales > Rhodobacteraceae > Halovulum. The sequence goes on along the minus strand of JBFHFG010000111.1, from coordinate 6,640 downwards.
CGTCCGCGCGTAACGGTGCGAGGATCGCCGCGACCTGCGCCGAAAGATCGTGGCCCAGTGCCTCGGGGTCCTGGCCGAGGCTGGGAAGGTAGACCTTTGGCACGTGGCGCGCGGCGATGGCCTTGCCGACCCCGGCGGGCAGAAGGTTCGCGATCACGCTGGAATATAGGCTGCCCGGCGGATAGCAGATCACGTCCGCCTGCGAGACGAGCTTCCTGTTGCGTTTGGGCAGCGGAACATCTGCTGACGCCAGTTCCGCCGTCCCGTCGCTGAGAAAGCAGCGCGAGATCGGGCAGTCGATCGGCGCGGACTCTTTCCCGCTGATCAATCTCTGGCTGATGATGCGGCGGCCGTCCTGAAGGTCGACGCCCAGTTGCAGGTTATCGTCCACGATGGCGCGTACCGTGCCGCGCACGTCGACCATCTTGGACATCAGGAACAGCACCGGCTCCAGCGCGCGGCCATTCCCCAGATAGCCGCCCGCGATGATCAGGTTGCCGATGCTGGCGTTGCGATAGTCGAACCCGTCGGGGACCTGATCGGCGAAACTTGTCAGAAGCGTCTGGATCAACTGCCGCATAGGTTTCGAGATGGCGGCGATCAGGTGGTGCTTTCCCGCGACGATCCGGGCCACCTCGGCCCGCAATTGCTTTTGCGAGGCGGTTCTGGACAGTCGATGGCTGAACAGCGCGTAGATGTCGGGCTGCCCCAGCACGGATTCGTCTGCCAGCGCCATCAGGCGGCTGCGCAGGTCGCCTACCGCGGGCATGTCGAACGCGGTGCGCAGGATCTGCGAACTGCCCCCGCTGTCGAACGGGGTGATGAGGTGGATGGAGTTGAACGTATAGCGCTTCAGGTGTCGCGAAATGCCGTTCAACGCACTGCCGCCGCTAAAGAACAGGATCCGTGGCCCCAGGTGCGGGGTGCTGCCGGCACGTGCGACGCGCAGGTCGTCGGGAAGCCTGATTTCCCGTTCGATCCTGATGTCCGTCATCGGTCTAGGCCCCACGCGCGGTAAAAAACAACGTTTCTGCCTTTATTTTGTAATGCCTGCAGACGCATAAGGCCTCATGGAGCCTGCTTGCCATATACGACCGACCGCGCGCGCTGTCACCCGCGAGGGAATTCGCGCAGCGCGTACAGGCGCTGCGAGCGGCGTTTGGGGCGCGGCGCGGCTGCGGGCTGATCGCATTCGATGCCCCGGTCCGCATGGGAAAGTCCTGTCGTGAAGCTACCTGACGCCGTGGACGAGAACCTTTCCTTCCTGCTGGCCGAACTGGATGGGCAACTGACGCGGCTGGTCACCTATTTCGAAGCGCCGACGACCGAGGCCGCGCAGCAGCTGATCCAGCGGGCAGGCTATTCGCACAACCTGTCCGGCCGGGTGCGCAAGGCCTGCCTGGCCGGAATGCTGCGCGGCAAACGCGTGCAATCGAGGCAGTTGGAACTGCAGGGCATCGACGCCATTGCGCGGAACCTGGACCTGGTCTCGCGCCTGGCGCGGCGCGCTGCGGGGCATGCCGAGCAGGTTCAGCGGCAGAACCTGTTGCGTGCCGCTACCTATGTCGCGCCGATCAAGAGGGTCCGCAAGTCGGTGGCGCGGATACCGGATGCGCTGCGGTCGCGCGACAGCAGGCTTGCGGTCGGGATCGGTCAGACCCGCGCCGAGCTGGGCGTGTTCCATGACCGGTTGTTCCGGACCTATACGCGGGACATGCAATCGTCGAAGCATACCGAGGACCTGGCGTATGGCCTGCTGACGCTGAACGAGATCAACCGCATGGGCGAGGCCCTGCAAGGCATCAGCGAGGCGATCCTGTCGAACAATATCGGCCAGCCCGTGCAGTTCGAGCGCTATTTCACCCTGCGCAGCGTGTTGGCCGGTGTCAGTCCGCACGAGGATGCGATCAGGTTGCAGCCCCTGGCGGATACCCGGTCCGGCAGCGCGATCTCGACCGTGAGCCTGCGAAAGCCCGGCGGCAAATCGGTGGATGCGGTGTTCAAGGATGGCGACCGGCGCAAGGTGAAGGAAGAACGGGTCGGCGTGAAAAGCTGGAACTCGGTCTATCCCGGCCTGGCCCCCGAAATCCTGTCCTATGAGAAACGCGGGAACTCGGCGGCTCTGCTGATCGAGCACCTGGACGGTGAGACGTTCGAGGATATCGTGCTGGGCGGCACGGACGAGCGGTTGGCCGAGGCGCAGAAGGCGCTGCACAAGACCGTGCGCAAAATCTGGCAGCAGACGCTGACCGAAGAACCGTCTGACATGCAGGCGATGGAGCAGCTTTCCAAGCGGATGAAGGATGTCTACCGCCTGCATCCGCGCTTTGCGCAGGGGCCGCAGAGCGTTCAGAGGCACAAGATCGAAGGGTTCGACGCGCTGGTTGCCGCCGCCGCCCGCCGCGAGCAGGTGCTGACGGCGCCGTTCTCGGTATATATCCACGGCGATTTCAACCTGGACAACGTGATCTACGATCCGGCCGAGCGGAAGATCCGGTTCATCGACCTGCACCGGTCGCGCTATATGGACTACGTGCAGGACGTCTCGGTGTTCATGGTGTCGAATTACCGCCTGCAGGTGCTGGACGCGGGCACCCGCGCACGCATCGCCGATGTCGTGGTCGCGATACACGCTATGGCGGCGAAGTTCGCCCGCCAGCAGAAGGACACCGGGTTCGAGTATCGGTTGGCGCTGGGGCTTGCCCGCTCGTTCGCCAGTTCCACCCGATTCGTCGTGGACCAGCAACATGCCAGGCGCATGATGCTGCGCGCCCGTTTCATACTGGAAGCCGCGCTTGCCGTGCCCGAGGGCAAGGAGGCGCGGTTCAGGCTGCCCATAAGGATGCTGTTTCGTGACTAGCAGGATAGGGGTGATCGGGACCCCCGGAAAATGGTCGACCGAGGCGCTTGCCGACGCGTTCGAGGCCCGCACCGGCTATCGTCAAGTCATCGACATGGGCCGTGCGACGCTGGACCTGGCGGCAGGTTCGCTGATTTGCGACGGGATCGACCTGGTTCAGCTTGACGGGTTGGTCCTGAAGAAGGTCGCCGAGGCGTACAGCCCCGATGCCCTGGACCGGCTGGAACTGCTGCGCGTTGCCGAGGCCCGTGGCGTGCGCATCTTCAGCCCGGCAGAGAACGTGTTGCGCCTGATGGACCGGCTGGCCTGCACCGTCACGCTGTCCAATGCAGGCATTCCCATGCCGCCCACCACCGTCACCGAGGATGTGGCCGCGGCCCGCGCGGCGTTGGACCGGTACGGTTCGGCGGTGTTCAAACCGCTGTTCTCGACCAAGGCGCGGGGCATGATGCTACTGGACCGCGATGACCCGGATGCCGAGGCACGCATCGCCGCGTTCAAGGCTGCCAACCCTGTGATGTACATCCAGAAGAAGGCCGAACTGTCCGGCCATGATCTTGGAATGGTTTTTCTTGATGGGCGGTATGTCTGCACCTATGCCCGTGTCAGCCAGACGGACAGCTGGAACACCACGATCCATTCGGGCGGGAAATACGTGCCGTTCGAGCCGGATGGCGAGTTGATCGAGCTGGGCCGCAAGGCGCAGACGCCGTTCGGCCTGACTTTCACCACGGTCGATATTGCGCTGACCCCCGATGGGCCGATCGTGTTCGAAGTCTCGGCCTTCGGCGGCTACAGCGGGGCGCAGAAAGGGTGCGGGATCGATGCCGCCGGGCTGGTGGCCGACCATGTGCTGAAACAGGTGTCCGCATGAAGTTCGCCGGGGATGTTCTGGCGCGCCTGGACCTGGCGCAGGCGGAACACGGGGTGCCCCTTAACCTGTCGGTCGGCCCGGTATCGCTGAGCGTGCTGTGTCCCGATCCCTTGCGGGACGAGCTGGCCGCCTATTTCGCGGACGCGGTCACTGATCGACCGGGCCATGTCCGGATCCACCTGCTGCCGGGGCAGGTCCTGGAGCCGGAGCCGGCATGGGCCGAATGGGCGCGCGAGCAGGGAAAGACCGGGCGCAAGGACGCGGTCCACGACCTGATCGATGCGCGCCTGGTCCGCAAGGTGCGCAGTGCCGTGACCTTCCTGCAAGCGCCGGGGGCCGCTGTGGCCTTCGGCCCGCTGACGCAGAACTTCAGCACCGTGGTCAATTTCATCAATACCCAGATCCTGAACGCCTGCCTTTGCGACGGGTGGCAGCTTTGTCACGCCGCTGCGGTCACGGGGCAGGGGCGTGGGTTGGCGATCTCGGGGCTGTCTGGTGGCGACAAGTCGACCTCGATCCTTCGGATGATGGATATCGCGGGCACGCGCTTTGTCTCGAACGATCGGGTGCTTGTACGCGGCGGGCCGTCACCCCGCGCCTTGGGCATTCCCAAACACCCCCGGATCAATCCTGGCACCATCCTGGGCAACGCGCGCCTGCACGCCATGCTGACGCCCGACCGGCGGGCCGAACTGGAGGCGATGCCGATAGACGACCTGTGGGTCCTGGAAGACAAACACGACCTGATTATCGGCGACATCTACGGCACGGGGCGGGTGCAGTACGATGCGCCGCTGACCGATTTCTGGGTGTTGAACTGGCAGCGCAACGGCGACCGACCGACGCAGGTTACGCCGGTCGATCTTTCGGTGCGTCCGGACCTGCTGGGCGCGATCATGAAAAGCCCCGGCCCGTTCTACCAGCGTCCGGACGGCAGGTTCGAACCCAACGGAGCTTCTCCCGATCCGGGGCCATACCTGGAAGCCCTGCGCGGCGTGCGGGTTAGCGAGGTTTCGGGGCGGATCGATTTCGACGCCCTGGCCGCGCAGGGCAGGCGGCTGTTCGATGGGTGAGCGGGCGTACGTCGCGCTTGTCCGGCACGGGGCCTATCGTCAGCGTGCGGGCGCGCCTTCGGCCCGGCAGCCGTTCCCGTTGACCGGCGAAGGGCTGGCGCAGGCCCGTGCGGGCGCCGACCTGCTGGGCGGGATGATCCGTGAACACGGGTTGGTGCCGGACCCTGTGATCCATTGTTCCTGCCAGCTACGCGCATGGCAAACAGCCACGACGATCCGGGATCGGCTTCGTGTATTGGGCCATGACCTTGACGAGGTGCGGGAAACCTCGGACCTGGCGGAACGCGGATTGGGCAGCGCCGCTAACCTGACAGTGGACGAGATCGAGTCCGTTTTGCGCGGCGACCCGCGCCATCCCGCGCCACCGGCGGGATGGAAGTCGAACAGCGATTATCGTCTGCCGCTGGAAGGCGCGGAAAGCCTGATGGAGGCGGGCGCCCGTGTCGCCCGGCACTTGCGCCAGACGGCGGCGGCCACGCCCGGCAGGCTGAGTATCCACGTCGGTCACGGGGCCTCGTTCCGCCACGCCTGCCACCACCTGGGCCTTCTTGATCGAAAAGATATCGCCGCGCTCTCGATGTTTCACGCCCGACCGTTACTTCTTTGTCATGAAGGCCATGATAGATGGCGTCACTTGGCCGGGACGTGGAAGGTCAGGGCCCCGCGGGAGGACCCGATCGACTAGGCCCGCCCGCGAAGGAAAGGCCGGATCGTGGATCACGCGACTTATGGACCCGAGACCGCCGCGCGCCTGCTGCCGCCGGTTTTCGACACCGAGGCCTGCCTGACCGATCTGCCGCGCGAGGTCGAGCCGTGGCCCGGGACCGGTACCCGGTCGCAGATCGATGCCTGCCTACAACGGGCGCGCCGCCATGGTGGTTGGCGCTGGCCCGATCGCCCGGTGATCTTCGTTTCTGACCCGCATGCGGACGCCGAGGGGTTCCTGCGCTCGCTGGTCGCCGCAGGTGTGATATGGCGCGACGGTGACAGCATCTCGCTGACGGAATTCGGGCGTGGCGCACGTGTGATCCTCGGCGGGGACAGCCTGGACAAGGGGCCCAGCAACCTTGCGCTGCTGGATGCACTGGGTGCGCTGCGAGCCTCGGGGGCGGACGTGCACATCCTTGCGGGCAATCACGATCTGCGGATGCGAATGGCGGTGGACGCCCTGCGCGGGCCGCGCTCGGCGCTGAACGAGCATCTGATCGTGCGCATGGGCCGCAAGATCCTGCCCGCCCTGCAAGAGGTGCTGGATCGCTATGTCACCGCAGCGGATCTTGCGGCGCTTCCGGACGAGCAGGCGTGCGCCGACCGACTTCTACCAGGCGCCGACTGGGCCGAGCGCTTTGCCCGCGCCGCGCGCTCGGAACTGCGGCCGGACCTTATCGAGAAGGAAATCCGAAAGCTGAACGAGAAGCTGGCCAAGTTCGAGCATGAGCGCGGCAAGGTTGGCATGACGCACCGGCAGATCCTGGCCGCCGCGTTGAAGTGCCACGATATCTTCTTCGTCGCGGGCGGACCCTATGCCTGGTTCTACGATGCGATGGACGTGGTTGCGCGCAGCGGTTCGCTGCTGTTCGTGCACGCGGGCCTATGCGATTCCATGTGCGCACTGCTGGTCGATGGCGGTCCGGATGCAGTCAACGCCCGCTACCGCGCCGAGGCGGCGCGCGCTACTCTGGGCTTCTATTTCGGGCCGCTGGCGAACCTGGTCCGCACCAAGTACCGGGCATCGGACTGCGCCTTGACGGAGCGGGGGGTCGATTTGCTGCACCGCGCCGGGATCCACATGGTCGTACAGGGGCACGTCAACAACCGGCAGGGGCAACGGCT
>JBFHFG010000110.1:0-7859 GCA_041583815.1 Halovulum sp. | reverse complement strand
TACACCGGCTTCGTCTTCTTCCTGATCGCCGGCTTCCTGGCGCTGCTGGTCCGCACCCAGCTGATCGTACCGGGCAACACCTTCCTCGACGCGGAAACCTACAACCAGGTCTTCACCATGCACGGCACGGTGATGATGTTCCTGTTCGCGATCCCGATCCTCGAAGGGTTCGCGGTCTACCTGATCCCGCTGATGCTGGGCGCGCGGGACCTGGTGTTTCCGCGCCTCGGGCAGTTCGGCTATTACTGCTACCTGTTCGGCGGCATCATCGTCCTGGCCTCGTTCCTGTTCGACGCGGCGCCCGATGGCGGCTGGTTCATGTACGTGCCGCTCACCACGAACGACTACACGCCGGGCCTTTCCGCCGATTTCTGGCTGATCGGGATCACCTTCGCCGAGATCGCCTCGGTCACGGCGGCGGTCGAGTTGATCGTCACCATCCTGTGCACACGCGCGCCGGGGATGAGCCTGACAAAAATGCCGATCTTCGGTTGGTACATCCTGATTACGGCCTTCATGATCGCCATAGGATTTCCGCCGCTGATCATCGGGTCGATCCTGCTCGAGGTGAACCGGCTGGCCGGGCTGCCCTTCTTCGACCCGGCGCTTGGGGGCGACCCGCTGCTCTGGCAGCACCTGTTCTGGCTTTTCGGCCATCCAGAGGTCTACATCATTTTCCTGCCCGCCGCGGGGATGGTGGCGACGATGCTGCCCACCTTCGTAGGCAAACCGCTATTCGGCTACGGCTTCGCGGTGGCGGCAGTCGTGTCTATGGGCTTCATCAGTTTCGGGCTGTGGGCGCACCACATGTTCGCGACCGGCCTGCCGACGATGACGCTGAGCCTGTTCTCGGCCGCCTCGACAATGGTCGCGGTGCCGACCGGCGTACAGATCTTCTGCTTCATCGCCACCCTAGCGCAGGGCAGACCCCGCCTGACCGTGCCGATGCTGTTCATTCTCGGCTTCCTGTTCATCTTTGTCCTCGGCGGACTGACCGGCGTGATGCTGGCGTCGGTTCCGTTCAACTGGCAGGCCCACGACAGCTATTTCGTGGTAGCCCACCTGCATTACGTCCTGATCGGTGGCATGGTCTTTCCGCTTTTCGGGGCGTTCTACTACTGGGCGCCGCATCTGACCGGACGGATGATGTCGGAACGCATCGGCAAATGGGTTTTCTGGCTGATGTTCATCGGCTTCAACCTGACCTTCCTGCTGATGCACGTGACCGGCCTGCGCGGGATGCCGCGCCGGATCGCGACTTATCCCGAAGGTATCGGCTGGGATCGGCTGAACCTGCTCAGCTCCCTCGGCTCTTACGTGCTGGCCGCTGGTATCCTGCTGTTCGTCTGGGACCTGATCGCGCACCGCCGAACCGGGCGCGAGGCGGAACGCAATCCCTGGGGCGCTGCAACGCTAGAATGGCTGTATCCGCCGGTCGCGCCGGGGTTCAACTTTCATGCGATTCCACGCATCGAAAGCCGCGAGCCACTTTGGGATCAACCGGCGCTGCTGGATCAGGCCGCCCACGAAGTCGAAGGCCATTTGCGCGGCGCCCCTCATGGAAGACGCGAGACGATCGGCGTCGATCCGGTGTCGGGCGAGCCGCTTTATGTCGTCCGCCTGCCCCACCCGACATGGCTGCCGATGCTGGCCGCGCTTTCGCTTGCGCTGATGTTCGGGGCCACCTTGGCGTCGGCATACTGGCTCTGCGCGGTCGGCGCAGTGCTGACGCTGGTTTTCTTCGCTCTCTGGGCGTGGGAGCCTTCGGAAAGCCACCTCACCCACACCGCCGCAGAGGGCATGGAACTGCCCGTTAACCTGGTCGATCGGCGCGGACACAGTCATGTCGCCGCGGTCGGCACCCTGCTGGTGATCTTTGCGCTCTTCGGTTCGATCCTTTTTGCGATCCTCTATCTGTGGAATGTGCGCCCGGACATGGCCGAGGCAACGCCGTCGCCCGTCAGGCTGTGGACCGTGCTTGCGGGCGTTGCCGGCCTGCTGACGGCCGGGGCAGGAACGCTTGGACGCCGGGCTATGCTGGCCGACCGGACAGCGAGCGCGGGGCTGTGGAATGCCGCGACCCTGCTGAGCGCGCTCTGCTCGGTCGCGTTCCTCGCCAATGCGCTGACCACTGTTGATCCGTGGGCGACTGCGCTCGGCGCGGTCGAATGGTCGCTGGCAGGCTTCGTGGCGGTCAACCTTGGCGTGGTCGCGCTCTGGGCGCTTTTCAATCTCGTGCGCAAGACAGCGGGCAAGGTCCATGCGGGTCACGCGATGCCCGATTTCACCCTGGCAACCTATGCCAAGGGCAGTGGGGCGATGATCGTCATCACGGTTGCCGCCTTCCTTGCCCTTGGCGGAGATCTACCATGAACCTTTATCGTCAGATCCGCGCCATCGCCCGCCCAGCGACCGTATGGGCGCTGCACTTCATCGCCGTCTACGCGCTGGTTTCGGCGGCCTGTGCGCCGCGTGCCATGCTGAGCGTTGCGCAAGTCCACGTCTGGGGCGGCATTCTCACCGGTGTAGCCCTGCTCGGCGCGATCTGGTCTGCCATTCAACCGCCCAAGGGTGCCCCCGAGATGCAGAAGGCAGCCCTTTGGGCCGGGCTGATCTTTTCTGCGGCGATCCTGTTCGACGGCGCCTTCCTGTATTTCTTCAACAGTTGCGGAGGCTGAGATGGAATATGTGCCCTTCTGCGGCCCACCCCCGGTGCCCTCGGAGATCTGGTCGCGATGGACGCTTGATCCGTGGCTGTTATCCGGCCTTGCAGTCGCGCTTCTGGCGGGCCTTCCGCTGGCCGACGACCGCAAACGGTTCGCACTGGGCTGGGGCCTTGTGACGCTGGCGTTCACCTCGCCGCTTTGCGCCGCGTCAATGGCACTGTTTTCGGCCCGCATTGCCCAGCACCTCGTGCTGACTTTGGTTGCCGCACCGCTTCTGGCCTTTGCCTTGCGCCGTTTCAGCCTGCCGCCGATCGCTACCGCGGCAGGGTTCGCCGGGCTATTCTGGTTCTGGCACCTACCCGGCCCTTACGCGGTGACGTTGCGATCGGATGCCGCCTATTGGGCAATGCATCTCAGCGTGCTGGGTGGGGCGGCCCTGCTCTGGTGTTCCCTCCGCACCGCCGCGTTGGAGCGCCCGTTCGCCGGGATGCTGGCCCTCGCCCTGACCGCCGCGCAGATGACGGGTCTTGCGGTGGCGCTGACGTTTTCTACGCGGATCTGGCACGCGTGGCACCTGGCGACCGCGCCGGCGTGGGGAGTTGATGCCGCGCAGGATCAGGTGCTTGCGGGAGCGATCATGTGGGTCGGAGGCGGAGCCCTGTGCATCTTCATGACCGCCTTGCTCGCTATGCGACTGCTCCGTACCGAAGCTGTCGGGTGACAGGGGGCCTCTTCTAAGCCTTGAACGGGCCTGGCGCAGGATCGCGGCAGCCTTTCGGAGTTCCTCGCGGAACTGCTCTTCTTCAACATTGCGCACTACGGTTTCGGGCAGGCGCAGCAGGTAGGACGGGTGGATCGTCAACTGGCCCGGCTTGGCCTCGGAAGTCGTTTCGATCTGGTCCCGTCGGCCGGGGATATGCCCCATCATCCCTTGCGTCTTGCGGCTCTCCATCCGACTACAAAGACAAGCGTGCGCGGCCGAATGCTCCTTCGTGTCCCGCATACAGGTAGCAAACCGGAGTCTGCGCGTGCCGAAACCGAACATCGACCTTCGCCTGCTTGGATACTTTCACGTCACGGCCAAAACCGGCAATATAACCCGCGCTGCGAAGGAGCTGAATGTCGCTCAGCCAACCCTGTCAAAAGCGCTGAAGCTGCTTGAAGACCGGCTCGGAGCTGAATTGCTCGAGCGGCACGCGCACGGGACCACGCTGACGCCAATAGGTGCAAGGCTTGCCGAGCATGCGGGTGCTGTCATGGCGCAGGTGCGCGATGCTTCCGACGAGATCGCGCAGTTGAGAACAGGGCGCGGGGGCCACGTGCGCATAGGGGCAGGTCCATCCTGGGTGCGTCGGAAATTGCCCGAAGCGATCGCGACCGTCACGTCAACGCGACGGGACATCCACGTCGAAGTTCACACCGGGTTTGACGAGTCTTTGTTGCGGCGACTTTCCGGTGGCGAATTGGACCTCGTTGTTGCCGAGCGCCCTCTCGAAGAGGACAGCGCGAACCTGGAGTTTCGCCTGCTGACCTCGGATGATCTCGTCGTTGTGGCTCGCCCTCAGCATCCGTTGGCCGGGAAGGCCGCAGTGCCCTCTGCGAGAGCACTGGAGATGGCCTGGGCTCTGCCGCCGGAAGAGACCCTTGCGCGCCGAAAACTCGACGGAAGGGTGATCAGCCTTGGCCATACGCCGCCGCGCCCCAGCGTGACATCCAGTTCCCTGACGTTCCTTATGACCCACGCGGCTCAGACAGACACGCTCATCTATACCACCCGGTCTCAATTGCTATCGCCGGAGGGGAGCTTGTTGGTAGAGCTCGATGTTCCCGAACTGATCACCAACCGCCAGGCGGGCTTGATCTACCGGAAGCCAGGCTTGCTTACGCCGGCAGCCAGCTTGGTGGCCGAGGCTCTCGACGAGGAATGCAGGTCGGATCCGTTCAACTGAACAGCATAGCTTTTGGCTATGGTGTTAGCGCATATTATCATTTCAGGAATGGCATCCAGATCGACTATCACCCGAGGACGCACCTCTCAGAAGGGGCGGTGAGAAACACAATCCTCGGGAGGACACATGGCAAATCGTTCCTGCATTCGCGGACTTCTTGGAACCGGCGTTGCAGCCTGCGCAATCGCTGTTGCTGCACCGGCTGTCATGGCGCAGGAAGCGCCGATCACCATCGTCATCAACCAGTCACCGTGGTTCCCCGGCTTCCAGGCGGTTGTCGAGAAGTATGAAGAGGATACGGGAAACACGATCGAACTGGACGTGAACCCGTTCGCAGGCAGCCTCGAGAAACAGCGCACTGCCGTGCGTTCGGACGAGAGCCCGTTCGACATCCTGATCATGAACGCCGGCTTCTTTGTCGAGTTCTACACGGGCGGGTTCATCAACCCCCTGACCGATATCGACCCCGAGTTCGCGCTCAGCGAAGACATCTTCACCTTCGATGATAGCGTGTGCTGGGACGAGGCGGCCGCGACGATCACCTGCGAGGGCGATGGCAAGCTGGTCAGCGTGCCAGTCAACCCGTTCCTTCCGCTGCTGCACTACCGCTCGGATCTCTATGAAGAGCACGGGCTCGAGGTGCCGACCACCTGGGACCAGCTCTACGAGAACGCGAAGGTGCTTCACAATCCGCCGCAGATGTATGGCATTTCGCAACGCGGCCAGCGTGGCGCATTCGACGTCACCTTTGACGTGCTGCCCTATATCTGGAGCCACGGCGGCGGGATCTTCGCAGACCAGAAGGGCGGGGATTTCACCATTACCATCAACAGCCCTGAAACCCTTGCGGGTATGGAGACCTATCTCAAGCTGGCCGGTGAAGTCGGTCATCCCTCGACCGCGGGGCAGACCCAGACGAACGTGATCCAGAATATGGCGACCGGGCGGGCCGGCCACATCCAGGGCGTTCCCGCGCCGGCGCAGTTCGACGATCCCAGCCAATCGGCGGTCGTCGGGAAGGTCGACTATGCCGTGGTTCCGGGCTCTGCCGATCACGGACCTGCACCGGGACTGGGGCACTGGCTGGCCGGGGTTCCGCGGAATATACCCGATGAACGGAAGCAGGCTGCGCTCGCGTTCCTCGAGTGGTTCCAGACGGACGATGCGCAACGCGCCTATGCCGAGGCCGGCTCGCCGCCGGTCAGCCGCGCGGTGATGACGTCCGACATGGCCGACCAGGAGCCGTATCGCTACATGCGCGCGCTGGCAGACTCCATCCCCAATGCGCGACTGACCTTCGTGATCCCCGAAGCCAGCCAGGTGCTTGCGATCACCGAGCTGCGCTTCAACCAGGCGATCGGCGGCGAGCTCGAGCTGAAAGAGGCGTTGAACATGGCTGCCGAGGAAATCGCCAAGGTTATGGCCGACGCGGGCTACGACGCCCCGATGCTCGACTTGCTCCAGTAACCTCCCCTGGCGGTCGTGGGTACGCCTGCGACCGCCGTATTCACGGACCGACACATGAAGACCGACTCCGTCTGGCGTCACCTTACGCTATTCCCGGCGATCATCCTGTTCGCGCTGCTCACGGTACTGCCCCTCGCCAATCTGGCCGCGCTCAGTTTCAACGATATCGAATGGGTGAACCGCGAAGCCGTCTGGGAATGGGTCGGCTTCGGAAACTACGCCGCACTTCCCGAGGACAACCTGCTCCGGGCCGGCGTCGTGAACACGTTGATATTCGCGATCGTCGCCGTTGCCCTGCAAATGGTAATAGGCTTCGTCCTGGCGTTGCTGACGACACGCGTGGTGCGGGGCAGGGTTTTCTACCGGACCGTGTTCATTCTGCCGATCCTGGTGCCGGGCATCATCATCGGCGCGATCTGGAAGCTGATGTATTCCTACGACTTCGGGGTGCTGAACGGCATCCTTCTATGGCTTGGCCTGACCCCGCAGGACTGGCTGGGCGATCCTGACCTTGCGCTTCTGTCCGTCATCATCGTCGATGTCTGGCACTGGACGCCGTTCTGCTTCCTCTTGTTGCTGGCCGGGCTGGAGTCGCTGCCCGACGACATTTTCGAAGCCGCGCGGATCGATGGCGCATCACGCTGGCAGTTGCTGCGCTACATTACCTTGCCGCTGATGCTGCCGACGATCGCGGTGACTTTCGTCTTCCGCATGATCCTCGCATTCAAGGTCTTCGACGAGATCTACCTGCTGACCGGTGGCGGTCCCGGCACATCGACCGAGGTCATCAGCTTCACCATCTACCGTCGCTTCTTCACCGAGGATCAGACCGGCTATGGGGCCGCTATGTCCATCGCCGTGATCGCGGTCATCGCCGCAATGATCATCGGTGCGACCCGCGCCACAGCAGGGAAGGGAACCAAGGCATGATCGGAGCAACAGAAAGGCGCGTCGCGATCGGACGCCATATCGTGCTGATCGGCTTTGCGCTGATCGTCCTGTTTCCATTCTTCTGGATCGTCTCGGCCGCCTTCAAGACCCAGATCGACCTGCTGATGGGCAAGGTCTTCTTCGAGCCCAACCTCCAGGGCTTCGTCAACGTGATTTTCGACAAGACCTCGGACTTCGTCCGGAACTTCTCGAACTCGATGATCATCGGACTGGTAAGCACGTTCCTGGTGCTGACAGTGGCCACGCTTGCGGCATTCTCGCTCTACCGGTTGCAGTGGCCGGGCTGGGTGCTGCACAGTCTTCTCGGCTGGTCCGTGGTCTTTCACATGGTCCCGCCGATCACCCTCGCGGGGGCGTGGTACACGATGTTCCGCGCCGTCGGCCTCGAGAACACCTACACCGGGATCATCCTGGCGCATACCACCCTGCACTTGCCGATGGCGCTTTGGATGATGGGCGTGTTCGTCCGCGACGTCCCGAAAGAGCTTGTCGAGGCCGCGCAGATTGACGGCGCCAAGATCCCGCAGATCCTCTGGTACGTCGTATTGCCCATCGTACGGCCCGGACTCGCCGCGACCGGCATCCTGACCTTCATATTCAGCTGGAACGAGTTTCCTGTAGTCCTCGTTCTGAGCCAGAGGCAGACGGCTACCGTGCCCCTGGGCATCGGAAAATACGCCCAGGAGAACACGATCGCATTCACCGAGATGGCTGCAGCCTCCACGCTGTCGATCCTCCCGGCATTCTTCCTCCTGCTCTTCGCGCAACGCTTCATTGTCCGCGGATTGACCTCCGGCGCCGTGAAATAGGACCCGATATGAAAACC